>CAJJVE010000033.1:0-12161 GCA_905196265.1 uncultured Collinsella sp.
CTTCCTCGCTGGCGCCGGCGGCCTCCTTCTTGGTGATGGCGACCTCGAGCTCGCGAGGATTATCCAGGAACTCATGAAGCGGCGGATCGAGTAGGCGAACAACCACATCGCGGCCGGACATGGTCTTGAACATCGCCAAGAAATCCTCGGTCTGGACCTTGAGCAGATCGGCCAGGGCCTGCTGCTTCACCGCCTCGTCGTCGGACAGGATGAAGCTCTGGATAATGTTCTTGCGATCGCCCAGGAACATGTGCTCGGTACGGCACAGACCGATGGCCTCGGCGCCAAACTCGAGCGCGAGCTCGGCATCCTCGGGGTTGTCGGCGTTGACGCGCACGTGGTTAGCGTGACCGTCGGTCTCGTCCAGACGGATCTCGTCTGCCCAGGACAGGATGGTGTCCAGGTCGCCGGTGAGCTCAGCGGATACCAAATCGACAGCGCCATCGACGACGATACCCTGGGTGCCGTCGATGGAGATGATGTCGCCCTCGTGCAGCACGCGATCGCTGCCCTCGATACGCACGGCCTTCTCGGCCGCGTCGATGTGGAAACGCTCGACACCGCAGACGCAGGGAGTACCCATGCCACGGGCAATAACGGCGGCGTGGCTCGTCTTGCCACCATGGCTCGTCAAGATACCCTCGGCGGCGACCATACCCTTCAGGTCGTCGGGATTGGTCTCCCAACGGACCAGAATGACCTTATGGCCCTCGGCAGAACGCGCGACGGCGTCATCGCTCGAGAACACGACCTCGCCCACGGCGGCACCGGGACTGGCGTTAAGGCCGCATGCGAGCGCCTCGTACTTCTTGGAGGAGTCGAACTGCGGGTGCAGGAGCTGGTCGAGCTGCGCGGGGTCGATGCGGCTGACGGCCTCCTCACGGGTGATAAGGCCTTCCTCGACCATCTCGATAGCGATGCGCAGAGCGGCGGTTGCGGTACGCTTGCCCACGCGGGTCTGGAGCATCCAGAGCTTGCCCTGCTCGATGGTGAACTCGATGTCGCACATGTCGCGGTAGTGATCCTCAAGCGTCAGGAAGACACGCTCAAGCTCCTCACCTGCGGACTCGAGGCCCGGGGTGGTCTTGAGGTCGGCGATGGGCTCGGTGTTGCGGATGCCGGCGACGACGTCCTCGCCCTGGGCGTTGACCAGAAAGTCACCGTAGAACTCCTTGGTGCCGTCGGCCGGGTTGCGCGTAAAGGCGACGCCGGTCGCCGAGGTCTCGCCCTTGTTGCCAAATGCCATGGCCTGGACGTTGACGGCGGTGCCAAGGTCATCGGAAATACCGTGTTGCTTGCGGTAGATACAGGCGCGCTCGTTCATCCAGCTACCAAAGACGGCCTGGATGGCGAGGCGCAGCTGGAGCTCCGGGTCGTGCGGGAAGACGGGCTTGCCGTCGGCGACCTCGAGCTCGGGGTACAGGGCGGCCTCGACGTTGTCGGAGAAAATGCCCTTGAAGGTCTCGACGAGCTCCTGCAGATCCTCGGCCGAAAGCTCGGAGTCGACGCGAACGCCGGCGACCAGGCGGGCCTGGGTCAGGGCATTCTCGAACAAGTCGGCATCGACACCCATGACGACGTTGGAGAACATCTGGATAAAGCGACGATAGCTGTCCCAGGCAAAGCGCGGGTTCTGCGTCTGGGCGATAAGGCCCTGAACGGAGTCGTCGTTGAGGCCCAGGTTGAGGACTGTGTCCATCATGCCGGGCATGGAGAACGGAGCGCCCGAGCGCACTGAGACGAGCAGCGGGTCGGAGGCGTCGCCGAGCTTCTTGCCGCAGCGAGCCTCGAGGTCTGCCTCGGCGGCAACGATCTCGTCGAGTGCGCCCACGGGCCAGACGTTTCCGGCGCCGGAGTACTCAACACAGGTCTGGCAGGTAATGGTAAAGCCACCGGGAACCGGCAGGCCGATACGGCTCATCTCGGCAAGGTTAGCGCCTTTGCCGCCAAGCACGAAGTTCATGGACTTGTCGCCCTCAGTGACACAAGTGCCCTGGGCATCGGTTCCAAAACGGTAAACCCTCTTGCAATCGCTCACGATACTTCCCCTTCCATGCGCTCTCGCGCGCGACCGTGGTAACGAATCGGCCCGCCGGATGCGGGCCGTGAGGGAACTATACGGCGGGATTTGAACGGGCCTGAGCAGAGAATACGCGGTTTGGTAAACGTGCTAAAACTAGCGGTAAACGGTAGGTAAAGGTGGTTGCCTTATGAAGATACCACTACAAGAAACTCGCAGGTCAAACGCAAGTAATTTGCTAAATCGCTTTATCAATATCAGGTAATTTTAGCTAACCCAATTAGCTAGCTTTGTTGAGCGCGGCGGGCGGCGCGGCGGGCTCTTGCCTCTTGAATCTCTTCGAGGTGAGCGATGATCTCGGAGGCACTCTCCTCGATCGCCTTGCCGTCGGTGCGCACCACAAAGCAACCCAGACGCTTCATGAGGGCGCGAGCCTCCTCGAGCTCGCTGCGCACGCTCTCGGGCTCGGCATAGGAGCCGGCGACGGCACGGGCAAAGTCGTCACCTAGGCGGCTATCGCGAATTTCGGAAATCACATCGACGGTCGAAATCAGACCGAAGAGACGCATCGGATCGATCTCGTAAATCGACTTGGGCGGCTCCATACCGTGCGCCAACGGAACGTTGGCGACCTTGTAGCCCTGATAGGCCAAATACATCGACAGCGGCGTCTTGGATGTGCGCGACACGCCCAGCAGCACGATATCGGCAGCCGACAGATCGTCGCAACCGCGTCCGTCATCGTGCTCGACAAAGTACTCCATGGCCTCGATGCGGTGGAAATACCGGTCATCGGTCTTATGGATCACACCCGCCACTCCTTTTGGCGGCACGCCGATAAGCGACGACAGCACCGCAAGCGCCGGGCCGATCAGGTCGACCGAACGAATGTGCAGCATGCCCAAGTAGTCGAGCACGCGGGCGCGAAGCGCCGGGTCGACGATAGTGTGGAACACGGCGATATCGCGATGGTCGGCATCGACGCGCGGACCTACAAACGACTTGACCTGCTCCACCGAGGTCACCTTAGGCAGACGTAAAACACGAAAAGCCCCTTCATCAAATTGCCCGGACGCCGCAAGCACCACCTCACAAGCGGTATCACCGAGCGAGTCGGAGATAACGATAACGGTGGGACGAACGGTGACCGGGCAATCCATGCGGGGCTCCTTTTGCGCTTATGCACAGGCTAGCTTACTATTTGCGGGCAAGCTCACCGATGTTGGCGATGCCGGAGAACACGGCCTCGAAGCGGTTGAGCAGCTTAAGGCGATTATCGCGAAGCTGCTCGTCCTTGTCCATGACCATAACCTCGTCGAAGAAACGGTCGATGGGCGCGCGCAGGGCGGCGAGGGCGGCAAACGCGGAAGGATAATCCTCAGCGGCGAGAGCGGCATCGACGGCGGTCTGAGCGGCCTCGGAGGCGTCGGCAAGCGCAAGCTCGACCTCGCCCATCAGGGCGCGATCGTACTCCGCGCCCAGCTCGGGCTTGGAGATGTGCGCCGCGCGGGCGTAGGCGGTTGCCAGGTTGTCGAAGGTCTCGGCGTCGTTCTTGCGGGCCTCATCGAGGGCGGCGCAGCGGGCGAAGAAGACCGACGGGGCAATGATGTGCACCGCGGAAACGGCGGCAACGGTGTCGGCCGGGATCTTCTCGTCGCGGGCCATACTCACCAGACGGCCGTGGAAGAAGTCACGAACCTGCTGGGCGACCTCGGCGGCGTCGAACTCAATGCCCTGCTCGCTATAGAGCTCAAGCGCAAAGTCGATGAGCGAAGTGGGGTCGATCGGCAGACGGTCGCGCAGGATGTTGATGATGCCGATGGCGGCACGACGCAGCGCGTACGGGTCGGAAGAGCCGGTCGGGGGCTCGCCGATGGCAAAGATGCCGGCAATGGTATCGAGCTTGTCGGCGCAGGCCACGATGCAGCCAGCGGTGCCCTCGGGCAGCTCGTCGCCGGCAAAACGGGGACGATAGTGATCGCGGATAGCATGTGCGACCTCTTCGTTCTCCCCCATCGCGATGGCGTAGTAACCGCCCATCACGCCCTGCTGGCTCGTGAACTCGACGACGGCGTTGGACACCAAGTCGGCCTTGCACAGGTGAGCGGCGCGAGCGGCGTCGGCGGCCAGGTGGGCACCCAGGTGAGCCTCGCGGGCAATAGCGAGCGCGAGCTGCTCAATACGCTCGGACTTGGCGAGCACGCTGCCGAGCTTCTCCTGGAAGGCGACCTTGGCCAGACGCTCACGGAACTCGTCGAGGGAGATCTTCAGATCCTCCTCGTAGAAGAACTTGGCGTCGTCCAGGCGGGCGCGCACGACGCGCTCATTGCCGTCGATTACGCGCTCGGCATTCTCGGGCTTGCTGTTGGAGACGACCACAAACTCACGCGTCAGCTTGCCCTCGCCGTCATAGATCGGGAAGTAGCGCTGATTGGTGAGCATAGACTCGCAGATGATCTCGTGCGGGACCTTGAGGAACTCCTCATCGAAGGTGCCGACGAGCACCGTCGGCCACTCGCAGAGGTTGATGACCTCCTCAAAGACCTTCTTGGGCGTATCGACGTGGCAGCCAGGACGGGCGGCCTCGACCTCAGCGATACCGGCAAGGATAGCCTCGCGACGGCGCTCGGCAGAAAGCACACCGGCGTCCTCGAGCACCTGCTCGTAAACAGCGGGGCTGGCGACCACATGGTCACCGGGGCCCAGGACGCGATGGCCGCGCGTGGTATTGCCGCTCGTCACGTCGGCAAACGACACGGGCACAACGTCCTCGCCCAGAAGGCAGCAGATCCAACGGACCGGACGCACGAACGTGGCGTGCTCGTGGCCCCAGCGCTGAGAGCGGTAGTTGGGCCACTGCAGGCCGGCGATGGTCTTCTCGCACAGGGCCGTCAGGATCGGGGTGGCCGGGGCGGAAGGGATGTTCTTCTCGGCAAAGACGTACTCACGGCCGTCGGTGTCCTCGCGACGGACCAGGTCCTCGGCAGCCACACCGCACTTGCGGGCGAAGCCCTGGGCGGCCTTGGTGGCGTTTCCGTCGGCGTCGAAGGCAATGTTGGCCGCGGGGCCACGCTTGACCTCGTGAACCTCATCGGTCGCGGTGGCGACGTCGGCAACGAGCGCAGCCAGGCGACGCGGGCTCGAGATCACGCGGACCTCGCCGTGGGCCAGACCGGCCTCGTCGAGACCCTTGGCAATCATGGTGCCAAGCTGCTTGACGGCATTGTTCAGCGGTGCAGAGGGCATTTCCTCCGTACCGATCTCAAACAGGAAATCCTTAGCGTCTGCCATGGCTTACGCCACCTCGCCTTCCTGATCGGCATTCTCGTTGATTCCGGCGACCTCGGCCATATAGGCCTCGCAGCACGCCTTGGCGACGGCGCGGACGCGCAGGATGTAGTTGGCGCGCTCGACTGCGGACAGCGCACCGCGGGCATCGAGCAGGTTGAAGGCATGGCTGCACTTCATGACGCAGTCATATGCCGGCAGCGGCAGCTTGCGCTCCAGGCAGGAGTGGCACTCAGCCTCATAGTCGTCAAACTTCTGACGCATCATCTCGACGTTGGCGACCTCAAAGTTGTAAGCGCTGAACTCGCGCTCGTTCTCCAGGAACACGTCGCCGTAGGTCATGGGCGTTCCGTCGGGCAGGTAACTCCACACCAGATCGTAGACCGAGTTGACACCCTGGGCGTACATGGCGATACGCTCCAGGCCATAGGTGATCTCGACGGGCACGGGGTCGACCTCGATGCCGCCCACCTGCTGGAAGTACGTAAACTGCGTGACCTCCATGCCGTTGAGCCAAACCTCCCAACCAAGGCCCCAGGCGCCGAGCGTCGGGCTCTCCCAGTCATCCTCGACAAAGCGGACGTCATGGTCGTTGGGGTCCAGGCCAATGGCGGCCAGCGAACCCAGGTAGAGCTCCTGGGCGTTGACCGGCGAGGGCTTGATGAGCACCTGGAACTGATAGTAGTGCTGCATGCGGTTGGGGTTCTCGCCGTAGCGACCGTCGGCGGGACGGCGGCAGGGCTGTGCATAGCAGGTGCGCCACTCGGCGGGACCGAGCGAGCGCAGCGTGGTCGCGGTATGGAAGGTACCGGCACCGACCTCGGAGTCATAGGGCTGCATAATGACGCAGCCCTGCTCGCCCCAGTACTGCTGGAGGCGCAGAATGATGTCTTGGAAGGAAAGCGATGAAGCGTTCATGCCTCTAATATCCCCTCGTCGAAACGATTACACGGTTAGGTACTATAGCGGTTTTTAGTCGATAGCGCCGATACGGTTGAGCGGCCAGTAGCGCACAACCGGGCCAAAGTAGCGGGAGTCAGCAGAGTTCTCGCGGTTGTCGCCCATCACCCACACACAGTCGTCAGGGACGGTGTAGGGATAGCTCACCTGGGCAGCGGGCGCCTGGACGGAAAGCGGCCAGCTCATGCCGGTCGTATAGGCCTCATCGAGCGCCTGGCCGTCGACGACAACCTTGCCGTCCTGCAGGTCGACCGTCTGGCCGGCCGTAGCGATGACGCGCTTGACGAGAACATCGTGCTCAGAGGTGCCATCGGGGTTGTGGAACACCACGATATCGCCCTGTTTGACAGGCTGTCCCAGTTCGAGCGTCACCTTCTGCGCCAGGATCTGATCGCCGATCTCAATCGTGGACTCCATCGAACCGGTGGGTACCACAAAGGGTTCGACCACAAACGAGCGAATCAAGAAGGTGGCGACCAGTGCGATCGCGACAACCACGACCCACTCAAACGCACCCTTTAGCACGGAATGCTGCGATGGGACCATTCTCACTCCTCGCTCTGCGAATACGATGCGTCCAGAATCTCTTGCGCGTACGCGCGCTCCTCGGGCGTAAGGCGTGCCGTCTCGATAAGATCGGGACGCCAACGACAGGTACGCTCGATGGCGTTTTTGCGACGCCAGGCATCGACCTTGGCGTGGTCGCCGCTTACGAGCACTGGAGGCACGCCCTCGCCATTGAACTCGGCGGGGCGGGTGTACTGCGCGTACTCGAGCAGGCCACCGTCCTCGGCGGTCGAGAAGGACTCGTCCACGTTGCTCATCTCGTCGCCCAAGGCTCCGGGAATGAGCCGTACGACGGCATCGGCCACGACCATAGCGGGCAGCTCGCCGCCCGTGAGCACGTAATCGCCGATCGATAGACGCTCATCAGCATACGCATATGCGCGCTCGTCGACGCCCTCGTAACGGCTGCACACAAACAGCAGGCGCTCGCTTTTGAGCAGGCGCTCGGCCACATGCTGCGTAAAGGGCTCGCCGCAGGGGGTGAAGAACACCACGGTGGGCTTGGGGCCCTCGGAGCTAATAGCCTCGATTGCCTCGGCAATGGGCTCGACCTTCATGAGCATGCCCTGCCCGCCGCCATACGGCTCGTCATCGACGGTGCGATGGCGGTCGTGCGTCCAGTCGCGCAGGTTATACGCCTTAAAATCAAAAAGGCCGGCCTTGCGGGCGCGGCCCAAAATCGACGTGGACATGACGGGCTCAAACATCTCGGGAAAGACCGAAAGGGTCTCAATCAGCATGCTGTCCTCCCTACTTGTCCATATCGATCAAGCCGTCCATAACATGGACGGAAATTGTTCCTGTGTCGGGAAGATCGAGCACAACCTGCTCGATCACGGGAATCAGCACCTCGCCGTACCGATCACCCTCGACAACCCAAACATCGTTGGCGGGCGTCGACATGATCTCGACAATCGTACCGAGCGAACCAAAGCGCTCGTCGACCACCTCGCGACCCATAAGGTCGGTATAGGCGGCGTCGAGCGAATCGAGCTCGAAGTCGTCACGATTTGCCAGCACATAGCATCCGGTGATGCCCTCGGCAGCCGTCAAGTCGTCAATGCCCTCAAACGAGACCAGATCGCCATCGCCCGTATCGGAGACGGATACGACCGTGCAAAAACGGTCGCGCTTAAGCGCCGGCGGCGTCAAGGCGACACGCATACCCGGCACCAATACAGAAGGAAGTCCCCGCAGCGGCTGCGCGAGGACCTCCCCCTTCCTTCCGTGAGGCTTGACCACACGGGCGATGTTTTTGTACTGGGACCTCAAGGTCCTAGCCCAGAACCTCTACCTCGACAGCAGTGTCGAGGCGAGCGGCCAGTGCACGGGCGAGCGTGCGAATGGCCTTGATGGTACGGCCACGACGGCCGATGACCTTAGCGACGTCATCTTCGGCAACCGAAACCTCAATCGTGGAGGCGTCGTCACCATCGATGACCTCAAGGCTCACGGAATCCGGGTCGTCGACGATCTGAACAACGAGATATTCGACGAGATCGGCGATGCGATCTGAGAGCATTGCCTCACCCTCGAGCTGTGCAGCGTCAACCTCAGGCACGATTTACTCCTCGGCGCCCTCAGCGGCCTCAGCGGCAGCCTTAGCGGCCTCGGCCTCTTTGGCGAGCTGCTTCTTGGACTTCTTGACGACGGTCTCGGTCTTCTCACCCTCGTTGGCGGCCTTGACCAGAGCGGCGACGGCGTCGGTGAGCTGAGCGCCCTTGGACTGCCAGTCAGCAATCTTCTCGAGGTCGAGGTTGATGGTCTTGGGGGCGGTCATCGGGTTGTAGCGGCCAACCTCCTCGATGATACGACCGTCACGCGGGGCGCGGGAATCGGCGACGACGACACGGTAGTACGGACGCTTCTTAGCGCCGTGACGAGCAAGGCGAATCTTGACTGCCAAAGGAAACTCCTCCAACCAAGCAGCTTTAGGCTGCAACTACAAACAAACAGTTGAACATAATACGCCATCGACGCGGGCAGGTGAAGTCCGTGAGACCAACTTCTTCGGTGTAGTCGAGGGCAAATCCATATCTTAGACAAGAATTCGCGATTTGCAAGCGCATCCACGCACCCCACATGAGCTGCGCGGTATACTCATGACATGGAAAGACGCGAACATACATACGGTTATGAGGATGCTGCGGGCGTCACGCCGCCGCCCTGGACGGGTCCGGCGGTGGGCCTGATGGACCTCGATGCATTTTTTGCGAGCGTGGAGATGCTCGACCATCCCGAATGGCGCGGAAAGCCGCTCATCGTGGGCGGAGACGCCGAGTCACGCGGCGTCGTGTCCACGTGTTCGTATGAGGCACGTCGCTTTGGCGTGCATTCTGCCATGGCCTCGGCCGAGGCGCGGCGCCTGTGCCCGCAGGCCATTTGGACGCACGGACACTTTGATCGCTACCGTGAGGTGAGCGCGCAGGTCATGGCGATTCTCGCCGACGAGACCCCGCGCGTTGAACGCGTGTCCATCGACGAGGCCTTTATCGATATTACGCCGGGCCGGTTCGCGCCCGAAGACCCGCTGCTGGTTGCGCGGCGAATAAGCGACCGCGTGGCAGCGCTGGGAGTGACGTGCTCAATTGGCGTGGGCTGCAACAAGACCGTGGCCAAAATCGCAAGCGAGCGCGACAAGCCGTTTGGGCTGACTATCGTGCGCCCCGGAACCGAGCAGCGTTTTTTGGCTGCGCTGCCGGTATCTGCCATGAGCGGAATCGGGCGTTCGGCCGAGGAGCGACTCCGTCGCATGCGCATCTATACACTCGGCGAGCTTTCACGCGCGCCAGAGTCCACCCTGGCTGCAATCTTTGGCGTGAATGGCGAGCGCATGCGTCAGCGTGCTTTGGGGCTCGAAGTATCAGAGGTCACCAGTCTGGATGAGGAACGTGAAGTTAAATCGGTGAGCAATGAGCGCACCTTTGCGAAGGATTTGACTGAGCGTGGGGATATCGAGGCGGCGATCGCGCTGCTCGGCGAGTCGGTTGGGCGCCGCCTGCGCCGTCAGGGGCTGACGGGCGCCACGGTGACGCTCAAGCTCAAATACTCTTACGGCAGTGGACGCACGGCACAGCGCCGCTTGCCCCACCCCACCGACGACGAGAATATCTTTGTGGCCGTAGCGCTCGAGCTGCTCGACAATATCTGGCAAGAAGGCATGCACGTGCGTCTGGCGGGTATCGGCATGAGTGACTTCAACCACCAAGGCGGTATCCAGACCGACCTATTCTGCGAGATCGATGACCGCGGAGCCCAATCCAGCGACCGCCGCGACCTCTCCGTCGCCATTGACGCCGTCCGAGACAAATTCGGCGACACCGCCCTATCCTTCGGCCGCCAATCCCGCTTCAACGATTAACCGCCTTTGGTCAAAAGGAAACCGGGCAGGTGCGGAAAACCGCAACTGCCCGGCGAACGGTAGAGTGTAGTTAAAAAGCCCCAGCCCAAATAAGATCCTAGAGGAGGTTGAGGGGGAGCTGGGGAGCGTCTCCCCAGAGTTTCTCGAGACGGTAGAAGTCACGTGCCTCGGGGGTGAAGACGTGGACGACGACCGAGCCGTAGTCCATGAGCATCCAGGTCTTCTGCTCGCGGCCCTCGATGGAAAACGGGTGCTCGCCGCAAGCCTCGGCGACCTTCTCCTCAATCTCGTCGACGATAGAATCAACTTGGCGGTTGTTGATGCCGGTAGCAAGGACAAAGTAGTCACACACATCGGAAAGCTCAGTCAGGTCGAGCACCTGAATGTCCTCGCCTTTCTTGTCGTAGGCGGCCTGCGCGGCGGCGCGGGCGACATCCTCAGCGGCGACACCGCTCGCGGACAGCGAGGCGGCAGTGCGGTCGGACGTGGCAACGAAACTCTTGTGCTCCACACCTTCAAGAATCTGCTCGTCGGTCATGGTCTCGTCGGCCATGGAATACCTCTTTCTAGACGCACCCGAGCTAGCGCAGCTGGGCGTAATGGTTGTAAATCGTAATAGCCGTGGGATAAAGATAACGCCCGGTCTGGATCACATAGACCAGACCCTGCGCAAAACAGGAGAAGAACAACTCGTCGAGCGAGGACTTCCCCACCATCTTGCGCAGCACATGGACATAATCGGCGTGGCGGTTAGGTTCGATGGCATCGGCCACAAAGACCACCATATCGAGCGGCGTCATGTCGCAGGCGCCCACGGTGTGACGGTCGACAGCCTGAAAGACCGCCGGCGACAGCTCGGGAAAAAGCTGCGGAAGCTCATAGGCGGCAACCGGGCCATGCAAAAGCGGTGTCGCGGCAGACGGAGAGCCGGCAATCTTAATGCCATAATGCAGAGCGCGCGTGACCAGCTCGTCATCGGAGAGCACCTTGTCCCAGTCATGAATCAGGCCGGCAGCAGCGGCATCAAAGCGGTCGACACCGTACACCTCGGCTAGGTGCAACGCAGTCTCGGCAACCCCAAGCGAATGCACGTAGCGCTTACGCTTATCCTTCATGCGCACATCGAGCAACTCATTGATACGCGTCAAGAGCGCGCGCTCGTCGCCCTCAAACTGATCTTCTACCGACAACGTTCTCCCCCATCAATCAAAATCGTCTTGCCCAAGATCGGCATACAGACCGCGTTTACGGATATAGCCGAGCACGGACTCGCTCGTAAGATAGCGCACGCTCATGCCGCGGGCAACCCGCTTGCGAATGTTGGTCGAGCTAATCGCCAGCGCCGGAATCTGAATATAGCGCACGTCGAATGGCAGCCCCGATTCCTTAATCCGCGCCCGGGCCGTATCGATGTCAAAGCCGGGACGTGTCGCAGCAATGAAGGTCGCCAGTTCGGCAATCTCATTAGCATTGTGCCAGGTCACAATATCGATAATCGCATCGGCACCCGTAATAAAGTAAAGCTTCACCTGTAGCGGGTAAAACTCGCGAAGGGCACGCAGCGTATCGGCTGTGTAGGTGACACCGGCACGATCGATCTCGAAGCGGCTTGCCAAAAAGGCCGGGTTCGCGGCAGTCGCGAGGACCGTCATGGCATAACGGTCCTCAGCAGGCGTTACCGGTTTGTCGAGCTTAAAGGCGGGAGAGCCGGCCGGCATAAAAAGCACAGCGTCCAAGTCGAGCGACTCGCGCGCCTGCTCGGCGGTAACCAAATGCCCGTAATGAATCGGGTCAAAGGTACCACCCATAATGCCGAGCCTAAATTCCCGCCCGTCCTTGATAGGTAACTCAGGCAATCCGATTCCACCACGCAGCGACATGGCTTACTCGCCCTCCGGGGTCTCGACTTCTTCCGCAGCAAAAGCGTCATCGGTACCGTCAATGGCATCCACAGCGTCGACAGCC
>CAJJVE010000034.1:0-12009 GCA_905196265.1 uncultured Collinsella sp.
AGCGGCGCGATATTGCCGTGGACTTTAACCTCACCTTCGCTGGGCTCCAAAACGCCAGCGATAATCTTGAGCATCGTAGACTTGCCGGAACCGTTAGTACCAACAAGGCCAACGACCTCGCCGCGATGCACCTCAAACGAAATGTGCTTAAGCGCACGGAACTCCTCAAAGAACAGCTCGTGCTTTGCGAGCTTAATAAAGTACTCCTTGAGGTTTGTAAGCGACTCAGACGCCATATTAAAGATCATGGTGACGTCTTTGACCTCAACAGCAAGGGGCTGCTTGCTGTAATCAATAGCAGATTCAGTCATGAACAGCACTCCTTAGATGTAGAGAATGAACTTGTGCTCGGTCTTGTGGAACACGGCATAGCCAATGGCAAGGGCAAGAACAGCCCAAACAACACATAGGCCAACCGTAAGGGCAGAAGGCACGGTATTGAACAGGAAGATGTCACGCATAAACTGGAGGTAGTTGTACATGGGATTGACGACCACCAGAACCTGAATCCAGTGATCCATCTTGCCAATGAAGTCAGTCGTCCAGAAAATCGGCGTCAAATACATCCAAGCAGTAATGACAACACTCCATAGATGCATGACATCACGGAAGAAGACCGCCAGCGCAGACAGCATCAGACCCAAACCCATGCAGAAGCACATAAGCAGAAATAAGCAAACTGGCAGCAGAATTAGATGCCAGGTAGGGACCACATGGAACCAGAGCATGACCAAGGCAACAGCAACCAAAGAGAAGGCGAAGTTGACGAGCGAGAACAGCACCTTCTGCACTGGAAAGACCCAACGGTGCACCTTGACCTTCTTCAACAGCGAGGAAGCCAAAATGATGGACATCAACGCCTGGTTTGTCGATTCGGACATAACAGAAAACGTCACATTACCGACAATCAAATAAAGTGGATACATCTCAGGCGTAACGGAGCCATTGCGACCTTGGGCAAAGATTGTCGAAAACACAATTGACATGACAATCATCATCAACAAAGGATTGAGCACGGACCAAGCTACGCCCAAAACGCTGCGACGATACTTAATCTTAAAATCCTTGGTAACCAGCTGCCTAAGGATAAATTTGTCCTTCTCATAATCATTTTTAGCGTGAGAGGCCGGTTTAGCCACCGCTTTCTGACTCTCTAGGTTGTCAGCCACGGACCATCTCCTTGTCTCGTAAAACATAACAGTGGAAAGTATAGCCCTCCCACGTAGACGATAACTCACCGCAACAAATCTGGAGAACTAACCCATATCTAATCAAAGGGGCGGGCGATAGGTATACTTTCGACCAGATGAGTCATTAAAGGAGGTCCTACATGGACTATTCGAATACCGCCGTCATAATCCCCTGTTACAACGAAGCGCTGACGATTGGCAAAGTTGTCGACGATTTTCATCGAGAGCTGCCCGGCGCAACTGTCTATGTTTACGACAACAACTCGTCCGATGACACTTCGCAAGTCGCCAAGCAGCACGGGGCTACGGTGCGCCACGAGCCTAGGCAGGGCAAAGGCAACGTGTGCCGCCAAATGTTCCGTGATATCGATGCCGAATGCTACTTGATGGTCGACGGCGACGATACATACCCTGCCGAAGCCGCCAAGTCACTCTGCAATCCCATCCTTAACGGCGAAGCGGATATGACCGTTGGCGATCGCCTGTCAAACGGCACCTATGCCGAAGAGAACAAACGAGCATTTCACGGCTTTGGCAACAACCTTGTTCGCGCCATGATCAAGTGGATATACGGCTACAGCTTTGACGACGTGATGACCGGCTACCGAGCCATGAGCAAGCCTTTCGTCAAGACGTTCCCCGTTTTGAGTGAGGGCTTCCAGATTGAAACCGAGCTCTCCATCCACGCCGTCGATCACCGCTGGCGCATTCAAGACGTGCCGGTAAAGTATCAAGATCGCCCTGCCGGCTCGGAATCCAAGCTCAACACGGTCAGCGACGGCATCAAGGTCATCGCAATGATTGGAACCCTCTTTAAAGATTATCGTCCGCTCAAGTTCTTTAGTCTTATCGCAATCATCTTTGCCATCGTTGGGCTCGCTCTCGGTATACCAATCGTCACAGAGTACTTCCAAACCGGATTAGTCCCTCGCTTCCCCACCGCTATGCTCGCCGTCTCGTTTATGTTCCTATGCGGACTAAGTCTGGCAACGGGACTTATCCTCGACTCGGTTGCGAAGGTTGAACGAAAGCAATGGGAGCTACAAGCCTATAAAACCTATTCAAAATAAGAAGAGGTCCGGAGTTAATCCGGACCTCTTCTTATTTAAGACCTAAATACTGTTCCCAGAACTCTCGCGAAGCCATATACGGCATGGCATCTTTCCACGCACCCCTGACGCTCTTGCCTTCCTTACGATAACGTGCCATCAGTTCGTGCTCTCGATGGCGAATGCTCTTGAACCGTGCTCGATCCATCGTGCGTACCGTTCCCTTCTCACGAGTCGGATCAAGAAAGACAAGGGTCTTGCAGCGAGTCGCACTGCCTTCAAGCGTACAGCTGCCGTTCTTAACTATATAGCCAGGCTTGCCACACAGCACCATATCGGGAAGATAATGCTTGTCATAAGGAACAAATCTCCAGAACCTCATAAACTTGGACGGGTGAGATTTGAAATTAACATTAACGAGCACTTGATCCGTAACCCCGGCCCTACGAAGAAGCTCTGGATCCATTTCGGAAACAGGAACCAGCTTTTCATTTAACTTGCCTTTGCCAATCATCGTCGCGGCGCCATCAAGCTTCTGAAGATACTCAGGGCCACGCAGATAGTCCTCAAAGCCATCAAGAATAAACTCGGCAGCCTGGTAATCCATATCGCGCAAGTTCTGACGCACCCCTCGCTGAATACGAAGGACAAACATCTTCTCATCAGCGCAATCATCAAGAGCGATCATGGCAAAGAAGTTGCGGAAGTACTGGTAGCAATCCACCGAAGCGCGAAAGCGGCCCTCAAAGCTTGCGTGCCACACGCAAATGCAATTCATGGTCATGTAAACAGGCTTGTTGCGCATGCCAAACTCAACGTCGTCACAGCGAATGAAGAAGGGCATGGGAAGGCCGTTCTTTTCGATAGCCTTCACCGGAATGCAGCTATACCACCAGGCTCCATAAGCCTGATCAATCTCAACGCTCGTGCGTTCGTTTTCGAGGATGTCGGACAACTCATCAACGTTCAAATCTTCCTTCACACGGCGATAAACACCGGAAGCGTCCACATATGAAACATCCTCATACTGGCGAGCAGGATTCTCCATTGAGAGCATGGCCCCATTAATAAAGGCATTCTTATACTTGCCCTTCGCAAGAGAGAGAAGATTGAACGTACGAATCAAACTCTCGGGCATGATAGAGACATCGTCATCCATCAAGATGATATGAGTAAATTGGTCAGGAGTTTCAGTTGCCGCCATCATTCCACGTGCGAACCCTCCCGAACCGCCCGTATTGGGATTCGGGAGAACAGTGACTAGCTCATCGGAAAGTGATGCAGAATCGAGCGTCTGGCCATTGTCGACAACAAACATGTGGAAATGGTCACGGATCGGGCCTTCCTC
This sequence comes from uncultured Collinsella sp., assembly GCA_905196265.1. Lineage (GTDB taxonomy): Bacteria > Actinomycetota > Coriobacteriia > Coriobacteriales > Coriobacteriaceae > Collinsella. The sequence continues at coordinate 3,588 of CAJJVE010000034.1, forward strand.
TTTAGAAATGCCCGCTTTAACGAGCTCGATATTAGGGAGAATGTACTGTTCATTCTTAAATGTGGTAGTAGAAAGAGCAAGATTGATCGGGTTAATGGAGTCTTCAGGAACATCCGTCAGATAAGAGGCGTTCAAGAGGTCTACAGAATAGCCCTCATCACTCTCAATCCTAAAACCAATCAAGTCGTAGCCGGTTGTATCGATATCAATATCAAGAACGCAAGGATCAACTTTATCGCCATCAAAAGAATTCGATTTAAGCTCGACAGGATTCAGCTCGCCAGACCTTACTCCATGAACGACAACCCGGCCTCTGCCAAATAAAGCCATATGCAAGACAACGCCGTCAACAGACGCATATTGATTCCATTTGCCAGCAGATAAGCCATTTACATACGTCAGAAAGTCAACGCTTCCATTGATATGAAGTGAATGAATATCGTCATCATACGAAGCATCACCGGAGAGCACACGATAGTAGAGTTCGGGATGCATGGTCGCATGTTTATCGACCCGGATGATTATATTTGCAAGTTTAAAAATCATACGTAATTCCTGTATCTAAAATGACTCCAATGAACGGCATGCGAACCCTGCACTTTAGAGGACGCGATCAGGTCTAAATCAGCCTAGCGCGCCTAGCAGCATTATGATTCGGCACACAGACTCCCCACGAGTCGTCGCCAAGGCAACTAAATCATCGCCGCCCAATCCAGCTTGCGCATCTGCTCCATTGTCGACCGCAAACCATTGTCGATATCATAACGAGCCCTCCACCCTAGACCTCGAGCTTTTGAGCCATCCATAAGGGCCAAAGTAGCTACAGAATAACCCGCTGCTTCCCGAGCATCGGGCAAATCGAAGGCAACATTTACGCCTCCATTTTTAGCAACATGCTCGGCAAGCTCCTTCAAAGCAATATCAGACTCCGGATCGGCAAGATTGTATGCCTCGCCATCTAAACCGAGCAACATCACGTACAGTAGGCCAGACACAACATCCGCAACGTGCAAATAGGAAAACCTTTGCGTCCCTTCGCTTTTGAGCACAACGTCTTTGCCGGCAAGAGATCGACGCATAAACTGGGATAAAGCTTTTGAATCGTCATTCAACAGAGTCGGACCGTAGACGCGAGCGATGCGCGCAATTACGGCCTTAACGTCCCTCTGGGAACGATATGCCTGACACATGGCTTCGCCCAAACGCTTGGATTCGTTATAGCACGCACGCAAAGTATTACAGTCAATATCTCCACAATATTGCTCATCGAAGCGTTCAACGTCACCGCGATTCTGGCCGTAAATCTCAACAGACGAAGCAAACAGTAATCTAGCGCCGCTGTCGGCAGAGAACTCAAGCAGGTTCTGGAGCCCGTCGACGTTCGCACGAATAGTGCCTATTGGATCAGACGAGTACTGACGGGGATGTGTGGAGCTCGCTAGGTGCAAAACAAAGTCAGCTGAACAGGTCGGACGATAGCCAGCGGACGAAACAGAAGCCTCCTCAAACGAAAAGTGGCGCGATTCAAAGTACGGAAGTCTCAGGCGGGCTTTTTCAATACTGCGGCCCAAGGCATATATATTACAACCTAATTCAGCCGTCTCGTTCTTTCGCATCAGAACGTCAATGAAAAACGCTCCTATCATTCCGGTCGCACCGGAGACAACAACCGTCTTCTCCTTAAGGTCATTCCAAGGAAGATCGAGATTGCATACGGCATCAAGATCGGCAACGTATTCAGTGCAGGCCAATCTATTCATCACGAGCTTCTTTCTCCGCAGCCCATGCGCGGAAGAATTCAAGGTTCTCGGGCGTAGTGAGCTTAATATTCCTGTCAGAACCAGCGGCAAAGTTAAGCCTAACGCCCAGCTGGACCATCATCGTGTTCGTGTAGTTAGACCCGTCAATTCCCACGCCTTTCTCGAACGCCTCATGATACTTGGAGTCAAGGAGATCGAAACGGTATGCCTGTGGGGTTGAAACACGACGGAGCGTTTCACGCGGAATATACTGCGTGGTGGTGGTTGGGTCCTCCTCATCAATGATAAAAATCTGCTCGTTATAAGGCATACTTGTCACGGCATTCCCGTGACTCTGCGCCACACGAATGACGTCAGTAATAACCTCGGGATCGAGCATCGGCCGCACACCGTCGTGCACGATGCAAATATCATCCTCAGAGAGTTTTCCCTCGAGATTGTACACGCCGTTACGAATAGACTCTTGGCCCGAAGTTCCGCCTTTAACGATCCACTTTAACTTATCGATCTTGTATTGTTTCGCATACGCGACAAGAACCTGTTCCCAGCCATCTAGGCAAACTACCTCAATCGAATCCACAAGCGGATGGTTCTGAAAGGCCTCGAGAGTATAAACAATGACGGGCTTCTCCCCCACATTAATAAACTGCTTAGGAATCTTCTGCCCCATACGCGAGCCAACTCCACCCGCGATAACGATTGCACAAATCGCCATGATGCTCTACTTTCTCTTAAGCGAACCGCTGTCACAAAACACTTAAAGGCCGTTCAATAGCATACAGAGACGAACGGACCACTCGAAATTGCAATCAAAAATCAACTTGTGCATGCGCTAGCCAAGCAGCTGGCGAAGCGCGCCGGCGGTAGCGCCATCAGCAACATCAGTATGTTTAAAATGGGAAGCAATATCATTTGGAAGGTTAAAAGGGTCGCCATAATGCTTCGTTAGCAATTCTATATACTTGCAGGGCGCCTTGATTTGCATTCCCTCAAACTCAAGGTCGATAAGAGGGAATATCTCGTCTAGCGGCGAAACCCAATGGAAATTGTCAACACCAACGGTGTTGTCGATTGACCAGATAACTGCCTTTGCGTCGTTCCTATCACACACAAAACCAGCTGTCTTTTCCTCATTTATCGCATTCGAAAATAAAGAATCAACGATGCCCATATTGGGGTCAGTGGCAGGAACGCACGACTTATCGATCCAAGACGAAAGACAAGAGTCATTGCGCATGCGTTCGACCATTGCCTCACGAATTTGAAGTTGTTGGTCGTAGATCTCAACATTGTCGGTTGACGCCCAGTCAAAAATAAAAATGTCCAAGAATAAAGGGATAGATTCGTCCGCGTATTGGAATCTCACCTGACGGCACTGGACAAATCCATCAAAAGCAACTGAGACGCGGAATCGGTCGTTAGATTGGACCAGGCCTATCAAACGCTCGATATCCTCACGCAGCATTCCAAGATCGATGTCGTCATCCCAAGGAATAAAACCACTATGGCGCGCCGCCCCAAGCAAAGTTCCACAGGTAGCGAAATATGGGATGTCATTATCCCTACACAGGGAGTCAAAGTCAGCCAGCAACTTAGCCGATCCAAGCTGAAGCAGCCTCAAGCCGCCCGTGGCAGCAGGAAGCGATTTAAAGAAGCGCTTTTTGGCATCAATCAGCGCCTCCCCCTCCTTGCGATATTCTTCCCATGCAAAGAGCATGGCCTTCTCGTCGTGGGATTTAAAATCGTCCCTCAGAGCTTTAACCTCATTCAGAAGCTGGACACTTACATCCCAATGCAGCTCATCGTGAATTCCGCGTGCCTCAGAAGCCGATAGCATGTTTGCCTTAATGTCTTCAACGTCCTTCGAAAGCAATGCGAAGCGCGATAAAGAAACAGGCAGTAGTTTCTTTACAAAATTCTTCATGTCTAAAACAACCTCATTAACAATTAGCAATCGGAAGTAGAGTTAATTAACCGCGTCCAGTCAACTTATAAATAAGACGTTGAGCAGAGACATACGCCTTGGACTCAGCAATTCTATGGGCAAGCCTCTCAACAGCGACCACTCGCTTCTTTCGATCGCCGTATAAAGGCAGCAAATAATAATAGGGCTCATCGTATGCAGAGCACTCCTTTATCAACCCATGGTTGATGGAGGCTTGAATAGCAACGAGCTGTTCATATACTCCCGGATCCTTAATCTGTTTTAAAATGGCATCTGAGTAGTCGCGGTTAAAGCGATTGACAATCGTCACGTATAGCTCACGCATTTTCAGCCCATCAGCAATAGCAAGATTGTGACCCATGCCCCAAAGCATGTCTCTGACCCTACCAACAGTCCATTCGGTCTCTTTGTAGCCGACCCTATAGTGATACACGTCAACCGGAACGACCTTGCAGCAGCCCGCCTTCTCCACTGCGCGCAAGAAAAAGACGGGGTCTTCATACCAATTCAGTTGAGGGAAACGAACCTTACCGTCGACAAACAAGGACGAGTCGTACATAAAACGAATCCAACCGTAGTCAGTCCAAATCTGCTCGAGAGGCACTTCGCGCTCGCAAGAAACATGATAGAAAGACTCATCAAATGAAAACTCAGACTTAATCTTTCCGGACGGCTTTAGCAATGAAAGAGAGCCGCCACAGATGAGAGCTCCCGACTTATTCATCGCATCAATCAAATCGGAAAACACATGGTCAGTGGCAAATATATCATCGGGATCAATGAAAATAAGGCGCTTGCCCCTAGCCAGCTCAATACCTCTATTTCGGGCAGATCCAGCGCCGCAATTAAACTGACTCAAGACGCAAACACGCGAATCACGAGATGCGACCTCTTCCAGCAGGTCCAAAGAGCCATCGGTTGAGCCATCGTTAACAAGCAACACTTCGAAATCTTTAAAAGACTGTTGAAGCACGGAATCCAGACACTCTTCAAGATAGTTACTAACATTGTATACGGGAACGACTACGGACAAGAACGGCGAATTATCCGAATAGGCATGAGGAGCAAACAGCGCATCAACGCTTGCCATAGAGTAGTATTGTTCGCGCAAACGGCAGGCCAGGTCCCAATCGAGAGCCGAATACCCCTTGCGGACCGAAGACCACACGGAGAGAAGCTGACCGTAAAGCAACCGCACCTTTTCATAGGGCTCAGACATGCCAAACAAGCAGCATGCCATTTCTTTTGCATCATCTATGGCAATGTCGAAAGCCCCAGCCCCGATTTCAGGCGCACAAGGAGAACAAAGCAAAGTCGCCCAATTAGCCGGGAACTGCTTAATTTGATTTAGATCAAGCTTCGCAATTGCACACAATGCAGCCGTTACAAGCGTAGAAGAACCCTCGACCCGCAGCTCAACGTCTCGAAGGGCATAGTTCTTACCATCAGTCGAATAAACATCTTCGCCATCAGCAGTAGCAGCAAGATCGTCAAAATTGGCGTCTCTCGCAGCAAGGGCAACAATAGAAATGTTCTCAGTACGGCATGCGCCCGCATCACAATGACCCAGAAGGCGATGCTGAAGAACGTCAGCGTCGCTGCGAAGTCTGCCCATTCCTTCAAATTCATTTTTAAGCTCAAATACAAGGGAACCAGAATCAGGTGAGACAACAAATACCTCGTCATCATCTGATAACTTATCGAGCAAAGCACGCACGGACGTTTTTGCGTCCGTAACCGAAAGCGCGTTGCAGCAAACTAAGATTGATCGCCTAGGCTCAGTGGACCCATATTGTTCCAAGAAATAAGCCTCAGAATTATTGGTCATTCTATTTAAGCGAGCCAAGGTACGCGAGTCGAATCGATCGGAATCAATTAGCCCCGCTGCTTTAATCTTACTAAATTCCTCGACATATCTTGGATAAAAACGTTGTTGCAGCTCAGGAGCAAGACGATTTAGATTCCAGAGATAGCCCTCGTATTGTTGACGGGGAATCCAGTACTTAATAATCTGAAATTTATCGTGGTCTCGTTTGGCGTAATCCCAAACCTCAGCGTATTCATCACACACGCAAAAGAGTTTATTCTGATTCTTTACAGAAGAGCTGGCGTTATCGATTCGATAATGGAGGTATCCATCTTTAAGCAGCTTGACTCTGTTTGCTGCATAAAATGCCTTAAAATAGAAAGCCGTATCCTGGAACGAAGCCCCTGGCGTGGGCAGGAAACGCACTTCTTCCTTATCGATCATCGATTTTTTATAAATGCTTGTCCAAATTGCAGGCTGGCACATAAAGACGCGCGGATTATCGATCGGATGAAAGACCTTGTCGTACGAACCGCAGGCAGCAAGATTTTCGACCAGATAATCGCACGACGAATCCTCCCCCGTACGATGGGCATAGTAATTTGAACGGACGACATCGAGATCATTTTTAGCCGCTTCTTTATAAAGCGTTTCGAACATATTGAGGGAAGCAAAGTCGTCGGACTCAACAATTCCGATATACTCGCCCCGAGCAAGTTCAATGCCTTTGTTCATCGAATCGCCGTACCCACTATTGGGCTTATCAATTACAACGATACGCTCATCCCGTCGCTCGTATTCGCGAATAATCGACAAGGATGAATCGGTTGATCCGTCATTGATGCAGATGATTTCAATTTCGCGAAGCGTCTGATTTACCAGACTATTAAGGCACTCGCGCAAGTAGCGCTCAACATTGCATATCGGCACCAAAATCGAAACTTTAGGATTTTTCAACATAGCCCACCGTTAACGTAACGAATACTACGGGTCTAATACTATCATCCACTTCGTATAATTAGATAAAACTCATTGCCCGAGAAGCCCGTAAAGGAGAATCCCTTTGTTTCCTCTAACAGCGTTCCTCATAGCGCTTGCAGTCCTCTACCTTCCTGGCTGCATTATTTGGAACAACCGCTTTGACAACCCAGCAGCGACTGCCGCAGCGGCGCCCCCAACGAGTATTTTTGCATATGTGTTAGTCGGCATCTTGTGTTCGAAATTACATATTGCCATCTCAGCGATTAGCATATTTACTTTCACAGTTTTGCTTTCAATTGGCATCTCTCTATTCTTCCTGATTGTTTCAAAAACTAGGAAGTCAAATCCTTCAATAGCCAAGCCTAATGGACAGGATTTCTTACCCCTACTAATTTGCATAGGGACCGGCTTCGTCTTTGCCTATTGGTTCTTTTCACACTCCTTGGCAGACTGGTCCCATCTAACGCAATCCGAAGACAACATTCGTCACTATGCCTACATACGCAGCCTTCTCAACTCAACGGATTGGTCGACGCTAAACGTGTCAATGTATGGAATAGGCGTTTCCCAATCGCTCAACCCCTATTTATCCCAGACAGGAGGATTTTATCCCCTTGGATGGCATATTCCGTCTGCTATAACCTGCGCACTGGCATCGACTAGCATAGGAATTGGGACAAATGTAGTTAATTTCGCTCTTATCGGCATTTCACTGCCTCTGGGATCTTATTACTTAATCAGCCAAGTATTTCCAAATGAATCCAAGCTGCGCGTCGCCACCGGGGCCATCGTATCTCTGGTTTTACCGGCATCACCCTGGGTATTGCTCGCAGTATGGCCTCTATTTCCCAATCTTGCTACAATGTGTCTTATCCCGGCCGCAGCCGCCTTATTTATCGATGCAACAACTGATTCAAGCGCTTATAGGCCAACCAAAATCGTCAGTTTTATTCTATGCTGTGGCGGTATAAGCGTCACGCAGCCCAACGGCATTTTCGTGTGTGCCGTATTACTTATTCCATATACTGTATGGATCTGCTCAAAGCATGGCTGTGAAACGAAGTTTGCAAATAGGATCGGAATAAAAAAGGCAAGATTAATTGTCGGCTCCATTGCAACCCTTTCTATCTCATTGATATGGATTGCTTTATATAAACTTCCACCTTTTCAGGGCGTAGTATCTTACTACTGGAGCCCGATAAGCACGATTTGGCAAGCGATGGTCGACTGCCTATTAACTGCTTACCCCATTCAGCCAGCAAGTATTTTTATAGCATTGTTATGCGCGGCAGGAGCCCTACACTTACTTCGCAAAAAACTATATTGGCCCGTTATTTCATGCTCATTGGCAGTAGTTTTGTATGTTGTTGCAGCAGCTTTTGGCGATAACGTTATCAAACATGTGCTGACTGGGTTTTGGTACACCGACCCTTACAGAGTTGCAGCAATGCTGGCCTTCTGCTGCATCCCCGTAGCGTATTCTGGATTCACCTTACTTTTAGGGACAGTCAAAGCAATCGCCGATCGCCTTGATATGCCAAGCAAGTCCTGCATCGTTGCCATTGCCGCAGTCCTCGCGCTCTTTATCGTATTTGCCCTGCCTTCTTTTGCCATCCGAGGTGTCACGGAAATTACCACTCCTTATTCGACCATGACCGCAAACATGAGGGGATTTACAAGGGTTGATGAGGGAGCAATTCTAACTGAGTCCAAAATTAAATTCTTGAATAAGGTCGCTACGATCACTGGTCCGAATGCCGTAATCGCTAACACCCCATACGATGGAAGCTGCTTTGCAAAAGGCATCGCTAACCTTAATCTACTATTCTGTAACGATGAAAACTATACCGAATTAACCACAAGCAGCTGGGCCATTGATCTTCGGTCTAACCTTAGCAACTACGTGAGTTCAAGTTCAACAAAGAAAAA
>CAJJVE010000035.1:0-11901 GCA_905196265.1 uncultured Collinsella sp.
CGTCCTGCGGAAAGATTTGGGAGGTAAGCCCTGGGGGCTCCTGCGGTAACTGGGGAGGCCGAGGCTATTCGCCTTCTTGCTGCGGGTGCCTAGGGTAGGATGCGGCGTGCATTTTTGGGAGTATTCAGCAGCCGAGGGTGCCTGCATACTGGATTTTGGGCGAAAGGCAGGCACCATGGGCCGCGTTCTGTAAAAAATGACCAGCTCTTGAGGCATTGGGGGTCCAGGACCAGGGCTTTCAGCGCAGTTTTGCACCCCCGCGCCCGCGCCCGCGGACCCCGGGATGTTGAATACTCCGGAATTTGTACGGCGCCCCCTGGGGTACCTGTGGGCAAAAAGCAATCGCCCCGCCGAAATATGCATTTAGCGGGGCAGTTTATGCAAAAATACTGCTGTGGGCGCGTCGGCAGCTCGCCAGAACTTGAATCCCAGGACAGGCTACTCGGCGCTCTTGAGGGCGCCGACCATGTCGATCCTATTGAGAGTGCGATTGGTAGTGAGGTTGACGATAAACGTAAAGACAAAGGAAAGCACTACGGCGAGCACATAACTCAGCGGCTGGACCTCAACGTCAAAGTAGAGCGACGGCATCTGCAGAATGTACGTAAAGCTCTCGGCCAGCAGGCTACCCAGCGGCACGCCCAGCGCGGCGCCAATTGCCGTGAGGATTAACGTCTCCTTGTTGACGTAGTGGTGCACCTCGCCACGGCGGAAGCCCAGCACCTTAATGGTCGCCAGCTCGCGCTCGCGCTCGGAGATATTCGTGTTGGACAGTGTAAACACAACCACAAACGACAGGCACGCCGCCATAAAGGTCACGAGCGCCACGACCGAATTGATAATCGTAAAGTTCGCATCAGCGTTCGCCTGATGCTCGGCCGTACTCGAAATCGTAAGCCAGCCGTCACTCTTAATCTTCTTGCTAAACGCAATCTGGTCGGCCGACGAGCCCTTCAGCAACGCAAGGACACCGTTAAGGCGCGCGCTTCGACCGAACGCGCGCTCATAGGTGCCCTGCGTCATATAGAGTGTGTTGCCAAGATAGTTGAGCGAAATGTCGCTGACTTTGACCTTGGCAGCATTGAGCGACGAATCCTGAACGTGCGCCGTATCACCCGGCTGAATCCCCAGCGCCAGCTGTGAACTCTTGCTCAGATACACATCTCCGTCACGCAAAGACAGCGACTCTTTGGACTCGTCCTCAAGGCGCACGTAGTCGTCCAGATCGTTCACGCGGTCATCGGGCACCACGATTAACAGCACTGTCTCGCTTTTGCCGCCAAATGTAAAGGTGACGTTATCGGTCGTAATCGGCAGCGTCGAAGTCACGGTCACACCGGAATCCTTGACCGCGCTTCGCTCGTCGAGCGCCGCGCACGTCTGCGTAAAGTCGTCGGGATTGGCGACCGCCAGCAAGTCGTAGCGCGTGATATGCCCGTACTGCTTGGGCGAAAGCGCTATCGACGTATCGCGGATGCCCAGAGCGCAGATCACGAGCGCCGTGCAGCCGGCGATACCAAAGATGGTCATAAGGGCACGCTTTTTGTAGCGGAACAGGTTACGCGCCGCCACCTTGTTCAAAAAGCCCATACGGTGCCAGATAAAGCCGATGCGCTCAAGCAAAATGCGCGAGCCGGCACGCGGGGCCTTGGGACGCATGAGCGAGGCTGGGGTCTCGGCCATCTCGTGGCGGCAGGCGATAATCGTGGCGCCTACCACGCCCACGGCAAACAGCGCCACCGAGACGATTGAGGACACGATGTCGTACGAAAGCAGCATCTGGGGCAGTGAGTACATGTCGTCGAACACCGTGAACAGGAACAGTGGTAGGCCCACAAATCCGACAATGTTGCCAAGCACGCCGCCGATCAGACAAGCCCACAGTGAATAGTTCACGTATTTGGACAGGATACGCCCGCGTGAATAGCCGAGCGCCTTGTACAGACCAATGAGCGTGCGCTCCTCCTCGACCATGCGCGTGGCGGTGGTAAGGCTAATGAGCACGGCGACGACAAAGAAGATGAATGGGAAAACCGTGGCGATGGCTTCGATCGAAGAGCTGTCGCTCTCCACGCTCGAGTAGCTTGTGATGCTATCGCGGTCCTGGATGTACCAAGTGCATTCGCCCAGATCGGAAAGCTCGGTACGGGCATCGGCAAATTGCTGGTCGGCGGCTGCGCGGCGCTGGTTCAAATCGGCCTGTGCCTGAACGCGCTCCTCGCTGCCCTCGGCCATGCGATTGATGTTGTCCTGCTCTATCCCAAAGAGCATATTCGTCTGGCGCTCAGCCGCATCCAAGCTTGCCGGCGTGTCGACCGTCAGTTCCTGAACACGCGCCTTCTCGCGCTCATCGCGGATCTCCTCGATATTACTCTTGACCTCGTTGATCTTTGTCGTGTAGGCATCGGAATAGGAGTTAAGGCTCTTGGCTCCCTCAACAATCACGTGGACGGCGGAGTAGGAGGAAGATGTCGCGGCATCCTCGCTCACATAGAACTTATAGTCCGCAGCCGAAGCAGCGCGAAAGTCGTTGACGGTCGAGTCGGAGCTCACATCGGTGGGATCGAGGACCTCGGCCGTAATGGTGTAATCGCCCGCGGCAAACTGGTCCTTGGCGCTTTGGTTCGACGAGCTCGCGTCATTGGCGGCAAAGCTCACGGTATCGCCGAGCTTTTTGCCCGAAGCCTTCAGAAACTTCGATGTCACCGCAACCTCACCGGCACTCTCGGGCAAATCGCCGCTCACCAGCACCGGCTGATCGATATTCTCCTTGGAAAGGCTCTGCACGACCACGCGCTCGCGCGTTGTGCCCACGGCGGTGTAGGCGGTCTCGGTGTAGATGCCCTCGGCCGTCTCGACGCCGTCGACCTCTTGGATAGCCGCAAGATCGTCGCGTGTAAGGCCATAGGTCGACTGCACGTTAATGTCATAGACACTCTGCTGGTCAAAGTAGGCGTCAACCGAATCGCGCAGATCCTCGCAGCCCGCCTTAAGGCCGCACATCACGCTCACGCCAAGCGCGGTGATGACCACGATTGACAAGAAGCGCTTAAGACTGCCTCGGATTGTGCGGTAGATGCCACGGCGAAAAACCGTCGGGACCATATCGTTTGAGCTTTGAGCAGTGCGGTAGGTCGCGAACTCCCCGTCGTGGCCTGCGTGCTCCGTATCGTGGTTTTGGCTGTTTTGGCGATCTTGGTCCATGGGCGCTACCACTCGATCGTCTCGATAGGCACGGGATTTTGCTGAACTGTCTCGCTCTCCACGCGACCACTCTTAAAGCGAATCAGACGATCGGCCATGGGCGCGAGCGCGGAGTTGTGCGTGATGATGATGACCGTAATGCCCTGCTTGCGGCAGGTATCCTGCAACAGCTGCAAAATCTGCTTACCGGTTTTGTAGTCGAGTGCGCCCGTTGGCTCGTCGCACAGGAGCAGCTTGGGATTCTTGGCCAGTGCGCGTGCAATGGACACGCGCTGCTGCTCGCCGCCCGAAAGCTGCGCCGGGAAGTTGGCAAGGCGCTCACCCAGGCCAACCTGGCGAAGCGTCTGTTCGGCATCGAGCGAATCGGGGCAAATCTGCGCCGCAAGCTCGACATTTTCGAGCGCCGTCAGGTTGGGGACCAGATTGTAGAACTGGAAGACAAAGCCGACGTCGGCACGGCGGTATTCCACGAGCTGCGCCTCGTTGGCGGAGCTCACGTCGCGCCCGTCCACCGTCACGGTGCCGGAGGTTACCGTATCCATGCCGCCCAGGATGTTGAGCGCCGTGGTCTTGCCGGCACCCGAGGCGCCCAGGATAATGGCGAGCTCACCGCGCTCAACGGTAAAGCTCGCGCCGTCGAGCGCGTGAATGCGGGCATCGCCCTCGCCGTACGCCTTGATGACGTCTTTGAATTCGATATAAGCCATCGATTAATTCCCATCTGGTCGGATAACTCTTTAGTATTACCCATTTCGCACCGACCAGAAAGGGACAGGTTTATTTTGGTAGGTTTTAGAGGCGGACAGTGAAGGTAATCTGACGATCGTGGCCAAATACGGTAGCGGAGCCGCCATGGGCTTCGGCGATGGCACGCACCACGGATAGGCCCACGCCCGAGCCGCCCGTCTTGGAGCTGCGCGATACGTCTGCACGGTAGAAGCGGTCGAACAATCGATCCAAGTCGCCTTCGGGTAGCTCGTCCACGGCATTCGATACGACAAGTTCGGCCGAACCTTTGCCTGCACCGCATGAAACGGCACGCAGGCTTAGCTCGATCACGCTATCCTCGCTCGCATAGCGCGTGGCGTTGTCCAGCAGCAGCTCAACAACCTGCGCCACTGCCGCGGCATCGGCATGGGCTCGCACGCCGCTCGCGATCGACGTCGCCAGCCGCTTTCCGCGCGAAACCGCCACCGACCCAAACGGCGCCGCCGCCTTGTCCACTGCCTCTGAAAGATCGATCGATGTCATGGTAAAGCCGGCCGAACCCTCGTCCATACGCGCCAGGAACACCAGACGCTCCGTCAGCGCCGTCAGCCGCGCAACCTGCTCGTGAATACTCTGCGTCCACTCGCTCTCGCCGCTCTCAATTTCCTGCACCTCGTTAGCGGCGTCGATCACGGCCAGCGGCGTCTTGATCTCATGGCTTGCATCGGTAATGAACCGCTTTTGCTTGCTGTAGCTCTCGACCATCGGTCGAATCACCGCGCCCGAGGCACCCGCCACAATTGCCAGCACCGCCAGCCAGCCAATGCAACTGATTGCCACGCTCGCGCTCAAAAACGAATGAAAGCTTGCAAGCTCGCGTGAGCAGTCCACGAACACATAGGTTGTCTCGTCGCCCTGAACCGTAACCGTATAGCGGTAGTTACCAGAAAAGCCCGAGGTCCAGCCCTTGGAATATAGTCCTGCAGCGATGCGGGCGGCACGCTTGGCACCCACCGCGGCAATGCGGGCCGTATTGACATCGGTCACCTGCCCACCGGCAATCGTCACCGTAAAGTAGCGCGTGTCGAAGGGAGACTCCGCCGTCATACCTTCGAAGTGCCTGATGCGAACGCCCGCCTGGCTATCGCCGGCATCCTTGCCATTAGTGGGATCGTCTTTAGGCTCGTCCCCCCAATCGATACCGTCCTTGCCCGCCAGGATATAGTCCAGGCGAGCGTCGGCCATCTTGCAGACATGCGAATAATTGACGATGTTGATGCCGGCGATGATGAGCGTGAGCACCACGGTCACGGCGCCCATGGCAACGAGGATAAACTTGCGACGCAGGCGGCAGCCCATTGCGTCAACAGAATTAACCCGCCCCGTACTACTCGAGGCGGCGTGAAACCGCTCTGTCATGCGTTTGCACCACGTGCGCACGCTCACGCCTGCTCGCCCTCCTCGACTACCTCAAGCGAATATCCCTGATTGCGCGACGCGCGGATAGCCACGTTGGCACCAAGCGCCGCCAGCTTTTTGCGCAGGTACGAGATGTAGACCCACACCACATTGGCGCCCTCGGGCGCGTCCTCACCCCAAACCTCGAGCATCAGACGCTCGGTGGGCATGCGCGTGCCGGCGTTACGCATAAAGAGCTCCATAAGCTGAAACTCACGATTGGCCAGGTGCTCCTCGCCCAAAGGGCCAACGAGCGTGCACGATGCCGTGTCGAGACGCACGTTGCCCACGCTGAGCGTCGTGGCGTCAATTGCCGTCGCGGCACGCGTCATGGCACGAATGCGTGCGAGCAGTTCCTTGGCGGCAAACGGCTTGGTCAGGTAATCGTTGGCACCGGCATCCAGGCCCTCGACCTTATCGGACACCTCGCTTTTTGCCGTGAGCATGATGATGGGCAGTCGCTTGCCAGCGGCGCGCGTACGCTTGAGCACCTCAATGCCATCCATGCCGGGCATCATGATGTCCAGGATTGCGGCGTCATAGTCGTTGGCGAGCAGATATTCGAGCGCCGTCAGACCGTCGAGGGCGGTGTCGACCTCGTAGTCGCTATGTTGAAGAATCGCGGTAAGGGCACGGGAGAGGCCGGGTTCGTCCTCGGCAAGCATCAGCTTCATAGTTGTTCCTTCAGCGCACGGCTATACAGGTTTTGATACTGCCGATAATAGCGCACCGTCAGCCGCCTTAGCGCAGCCTTAGCTACTCAACCTGCACGTTTTCAAATACGCAGGATATGGCTTAGCCAAACTTAAGACGCAGATGCCGAGCGCTTGGACGCATGCTGGTCGCGAATAGACAGCGACTCGTCCCTTCGCGGCATCCTAGTTATGCAAAGTGTTCGAGCGTTACGCCTCGTACGCGCCCTCAAGCCGAAGCAGCCACTCCTTGCGGTCAAGTCCGCCGGCATATCCGTTGAGCGAACCGTCGGCGGCAACCACGCGATGGCACGGCACAATGATCGAAATGGGATTTCGCGCGACCGCGGCCCCCACGGCACGGGGAGACACAACGGGTGCTTCGTTTCCCGGTACACGATGTCGAGCCGCAACACGCTGGGCGATCTCACCATACGTAGCGACCTCGCCACGCGGGATAGAAAGCAGCTCAAACCAGACCTCGCGCTGAAACGCCGTGCCAATCATATGCAACGGCGGCGTAAACCGAGGTTCCTGCCCCGCAAAATACGCATTCAGCCAAGCCCATGAACGCTCAAGCACCGAAGACGCCGCACCATTTGCCGGACTCACCGACGACATGCCGCCAGCACCAGAAACTGCATCGGCCCCTTCAACATGTTCGGGATCTTCTTTGAGAAGCGTGGAGCCAAAGTGCTCCTGCCCCTCAAACCAAAGCCCCGTCAGACCGCGGCCATCAGCGGCAAGCAATATTTCGCCCAAAGGCGAAGCAAACGTCGTCGTGACCACCAGCGGCTCCTTTCAAAACTCCGCAACATAATACCGCGAATTGTGCAGACAACCCCGCAGATACGTCTGGGCGGGCTCGCAATTGCTTAAGCGAGGCTGTTTTCCCCAATCAAGCGAAGAAGACGCAGGGCTTCGACGCCAGAGCGGTACCTCTATCAGCCGAGCTCTAATACTTTCCCGAGAAGTGAACGAGTAAAAACGAAGCCCCGGAGCATCCATGCCTTTAGACCAAAAAACCGCAGGATTCGCGCTGCAAAACCGCAGGAAATAGCGGTTAAAATATGCCAATGCTTCGGGGGTCCAAATAAGGTCGTTCACTTCACGGGAAAGTATTAGACCCCGATTCACCCAACCCCAAAGTCACCTCAGGCAGCAGGCGCAGCGCGCCGCAGCTGCCGGCCGCGCCCCACGGCCCCCAAGGCGGCAGGCGCGAAGCGCCGAGGCCGCCGCCGGGACCAGGGCCCGCAACAACCTCGCGCCCCCACATCAGCCCAGCGGCCCCAACCAACAACGGCCCCATCGCAGACCGCTCGCAACAGCGTCACCGCAGGCGGGGGCCGGGCTTAGTTTTCAGAACACTCCGCAGACCAGTGTGGCGCCTTGTCCGCGGCTCCGAAGGAGCAGGGCAAGGCGCCACACGTGGTCGAGGACGTTCTGAAAACTAAGCCCGGCCCCCGCCGGACAGGTCACACTACTCGCAGAGCAGCTTAGCGATCTGGACGGCGTTGGTTGCCGCGCCCTTACGGATTTGGTCGCCGCAGCACCAGAAGGTGATGCCGCGCGCAGCCTCGGGGTTCGAGATGTCGCGACGCACGCGGCCGACCCAAATCAGGTCCTGGTCGGAGGTGTCCATCGGCATGGGGAAGCGGTCGTGTGCATCCTCGGCAGCCATATCGTCAACCAGCTTGACGCCAGGAGCAGCAGCCAGCGCAGCACGGGCCTCTTCCACCGTAATATCGCGCTCAAACTCGAGCGTAATGCTCTCGGAGTGCGAACGCAGCACGGGCACGCGCACGCAGGTGCAGTTCACGCGCAGCTCGGGCAGGTGCATGATCTTGCGGCCCTCGTTTTGCAGCTTCATCTCCTCGGAGGTAAAGCCTTCCTCCTTGACGCCGCCAATTTGCGGAATCAGGTTACTCGCGAGCTGGGCGGCAAATGCGCGCGGCTCGGGAATCTCCTCGCCACGGCCCAGGGCGGCCAGCTGAGCCTCGAGTTCGGCCATGCCGGGAGCGCCGGCACCCGAAGCCGCCTGATACGTCGAGACGATCATACGCTTCACGCCGGCGAGCTGGTGCAGCGGCCAGGTGGGAACCAGGCCGATGATGGTCGCGCAGTTGGGGTTGGCGATAAGGCCGTGATGCCACTTGATATCGTCGGCATTGATCTCGGGCACGACCAGCGGCACCTCGGGATCCATACGGAAGGCATGGCTGTTGTCGACCACGACGGCGCCGCGCTTGACGGCCTCGGGCAGCAGTTCCTTCGCGATATCGTCGCCGGCGGCTCCGAGCACAATGTCGCAGCCCTCAAAGGCCTCGGGGCAAGCCTCTTCGATCACGATCTGCTCGCCGCGGAACTCGACGGTTTTGCCCGCAGAGCGCGCGCTCGCCAGCAGCTTGAGCTTGCTGACCGGGAACTCCTGCTCGTTGAGGCACTCGAGCATCTGGGTGCCCACGGCTCCCGTCGCGCCCAAAATAGCAACCGTGTACTGTTTCATGCTTCCCCCTTTAAAGGTTTTGGCTTTTGCCCGCACGCCGAGCAGGCCGATTATTGTAGCCAGTGTATACAAGAACGGGGCAGGCACGAAACCCGCCCCGTCGAAACGAAACCGAAACGAAACGCCCCGCCGTAGATTTATGAGACATGTCCCAAAAAATCAACGGGATGGCAGCTACTTGTGGAGCGCGGCCAGGGCGGGATCGACCGGCGCGGGAGCCTCCAGGTCGGAGACCTTCACAATGCCGTTCTCATCGGAGAAGGCACGGTAAATGGTCTGGATCGCCAGATCGAAGTCCTTCTCCTCCACACCGATGATAATGTTGATCTCGTCACAGCTCTGTGAAATCATACGCACGCTCACGCCCGCCTGGCCAAGCATGCCAAACAGGTGGCCAGAGATGCCGGCACGACCGCGCAGGTTACGACCGACGGTCGCGATAAGCGCCAGGCCCTCGACAACCTCAATCTCGAGCGGCTCGACCTCCTGCTGAATGTCGCCCACGAGCGAGTACAGCGAATCGTGAACGTCCTGCTCCTGCACCACGGCGCCAAAGCGGTCGACACCGGTGGGCATGTGCTCGACGGAAACGTCATAGCGCTCAAAGACCGAAAGCGCGCGACGCATAAAACCAACACGGGGCTTGGTGCGGTCGCGGGCGACGTTGATGGCGACAAAGCCGCGCTTGCCGGTCACGCCGGTAATAATGGGCTCTGCCTCGCCCTCGTCAGCCGTCTCGCTAATGATGGTGCCGGGGTCCTGCGGCGCATTGGTGTTCTTGATGACCAGCGGAATACCAGCCTCGCGCACGGGGAACACAGCCTCCTCGTGCAGGACGCTCGCGCCCATGTACGAAAGCTCGCGCAGCTCCTCATAGGTAACGCGGGCGATGGGCTGAGCCTCGGGAACAATACGCGGATCGGCAGAATAGAAGCCCGAGACGTCGGTCCAGTTCTCGTACAGATCGGCGCCCAGGCACTTGGCCAGAATCGAGCCGGAAATATCGCCGCCGCCACGGTCGAGCAGCTTGATCTGGCCCTCACGCGTCGCGCCGTAGAAACCGGGCATAACAAAGCCGCCCTGCTGACCGTACTCCTGCACCAGCTCGGAGGTACGATTCATGCTGAGCGTACCGTCGTGATGGAACGCCACAACCGTCGCGGCGTCCAGGAACGGCAGGCCCAGGTACTCGGCCATCAGGCGAGCAGTGAAGTACTCGCCGCGGCTCACAAGCTCCTCGGTGGAGTAGCCGCCTGAGCGGGCGCGCTCGGCAAAGGCCGCAAACTCCTCGCGGATGGGATAGGTGAGCTCCAGCTCGTCAGCGATATCAAAATAGCGCTGGCCAATGTCCTCGAGCAGTTCCTCGCACGACACGTGATACTTAACGTGCGCGTTAACCAGGTAGAGCAGGTCGGTCACCTTGGTGTCGCCCTTAAAGCGGCGGCCGCAGGCGGAAACCACCACAAAACGGCGGGCAGGGTCGGCGTCGACGATGGCCTTGATCTTCTTGAAGTGTTCGGCGTCGGCGACCGACGAGCCGCCAAACTTGGCAATCTTAATCATGGGCTGGAGGTTACCTTTCTAAAAAGCCTCTGCGAACCTATTTTGCGCGCTCTGATACCATGGTTTCACCGATTGGGACCAAGGCATCCGAGGAGCAGTGTTATATGGGAACTTATCATAGTACACGAGGACGCACTTTATCGTGCTCAAGTAAGGTGGCAATCCGTACCGGCATCGCTCCCGACGGGGGTTTGTTTGTCTCGGACGAGCTCGGCACCCAGCAGGTCGATATCAGCTCGCTTGCAGATAAATCGTACTTTGAAATCGCTCAAGATGTGTTGGGAATGTTACTGAATGATTACACGGCCGAAGAAATTTCGGCGTGTGTCGACGAGGCATACCGCGGCACGTTCGCGAGTGAAGAGGTTACGCCGCTCGTCAAACTCGACGCTGCGCCGGGCGCCGACGCCCCCCAGACCTATGTGATGGAGCTCTTTGGCGGTCCCACGAGTGCCTTCAAGGACGTCGCCCTGCAGATGCTCCCCCGCCTCATGGCCCGCACTTCCGCCAAGGACGGCGGCGCCGAGCGCATCATGATCGTCACCGCCACGTCCGGCGACACCGGCAAGGCCGCGCTCGCCGGTTTTGCCGACGCTCCGGGCACAGGCATCACCGTCTTTTATCCCGAGGGCAAGGTCAGCCGCGTCCAGAACCTGCAGATGTCCACGCAGGAGGGCGACAACGTCGCCGTCTGCGGTATCCGCGGCAACTTTGACGACGCCCAGAGCGCCGTCAAGCGCATCTTTGCCGATAAGGAGCTTGCCGAGCGTCTGGAGGCCGCCGGCACGGTGCTTTCGAGCGCCAACTCCATCAACGTCGGCCGCCTGGTACCGCAGGTCGTCTACTACTTTGCCGCCTATGCGCAGCTGCTGCGCGCCGGCGCCATCGAGGCCGGCGACGCCGTGGAGTTCTGCGTACCGACCGGCAATTTTGGCGATATCCTGGCCGGCTACTACGCCAAGCGCATGGGTCTGCCCGTCGCCAAGCTCGTCGTGGCGAGCGACAAGAACAACGTGCTTGCCGACTTCCTGACCACCGGCGTTTACGACCGTAACCGCCCGTTCTTCACGACCATCTCGCCGTCGATGGACATCCTTATTAGCTCCAATCTGGAGCGCATGCTGTACTTCCTGTCCGATGGCGACTGCGAGCTTGTTGCCGGCCTTATGGAGCAGCTGGCACAGACTGGTCGCTACGAGGTTCCCGCCGACCTGCTGGCAAAGATTCAGAGCGTCTTTGGCTGCGGTTGGGCCAGCGAGGACGAGGTCCGCGCTGCCATCAAGAGTTGCTGGGATGCGAACGGCTACGTGATCGACCCGCACACCGCCTGCGGCTATCACGTCTTTGAGCAGGTCGTTCCCGCCGAGGGTGCCAAGGCCCGCGTGCTGCTTTCGACCGCCAGCCCCTACAAGTTCCCGCGCGCCTGCTGCGACGCCCTGGGCCTCGACGTTCCCGAAGATGATTTTGAGGCTATGCGTGTGCTCGAGCAGGCCACCAACACGGTCGCCCCGACCCAGCTCGCCGAACTCGAATCCAAGCCCGTCCGCTTCGAAGACGTCTGCGACGTAGCCGACATGGCCAACTACGTAGAGTCTGCAGCAAAAAAGATGGCTTCCAACTAAAACCCCTTATAAGGCGCCGGCGAAAGCCGGCGCACTTTCTTTCATCAGATAACCCCCGGGATGATGACGAACGCGCACAGCGTGCCTGGCTGTTTAGTTCGTCGCGAGTTCCGCACGCAAAGGAAAGCACTTAATGTGCTTTCCGTCT
>CAJJVE010000036.1:0-11737 GCA_905196265.1 uncultured Collinsella sp.
ACGACACCGTCACCGTCGACGAGATCAAGTTCGGCGACAACGATACACTCGCGGCCCTCGTGAGCTGCTTGGTTTCGGCGGACCTGTGCGTGACGCTTTCGGACATCGACGGCCTCTACACCGCCAATCCGCATGAAGATCCGACGGCCGAGTTTGTCCCGGTCGTGCGCAAAATCGATGCCAAGATCATTGCCTCGGCGGGAGATTCTTCGACGTCGGTGGGTACGGGCGGCATGATCACCAAGATTCGCGCGAGCCGCATTTTGATGACGGCCGGCATTCAGAGCGTGATTTGCTCGGGCGAGGAACCCGATGCGCTCGTGCGTCTGGCCCGCGGCGAGAGCGTGGGCACTCTGTTCGACCCGCCGGCGGAGCGCCTGGATATTGCGCCGCGCAAGCTGTGGATCGCGCTGGGTGACAAGGCACATGGCTCGGTAACGGTTGACGGCGGTGCCGCGAAGGCGCTGGTCAGCCGTGGCTCGTCCTTGCTCGCGGTGGGTATTCGCCAGGTCGATGGGGAGTTTGCCGAGGGCGATGTGCTCGATGTGTGCGATCCGAGCGGTATGGTCGTCGCCCGCGGTATCGCCGAGGCCGATTCGGACGTGCTGGAGCTTGCAGCCGGCCGCCGTCAGGACCAGATTGCCAGCAACCGCCTGCTGGCAGACCTGGCCGAGAAGCCCGCCATTCATCGAGACAACTTAATTGTCTTCGCCTAACGGGTCGACGCTGCGCGCCGCCCAGAGCGACAATTTGTCATTCAAAAGGCGAGGCATGACCATCAGGTCTATGCCTCGCCTTTTTCATGCCAACTTGTTCGCTCTGGGCGGCGCTCGCTTCTTTTGTTCGACCTACGATACAAAGCCACTCGCTTAGGGGCGTTTTCGCTTTCCGTCCTCTTTCTGCAATGACTTCATTAACCTGGCACTTGGGGACGTTCCTTTTGTGCCGGCACTTGGGGACACTCCCTCGCTAGAAGATTCGACGCAGGTCTCCGCGGTTGAGGGCTTCGTCGAAGAGGTGCTTGAATACCACACTGCCGTGCAGGCCGTCGTGCTCGAACTCGTTGGTCACCCAGGCGTGCGAGTTGCCCACGCGGCTGAGCGTGTCGAGCTGCAGACCCGAATCCACGTACATGTCGTCGAAATACACCGCGGCCTGGAGTGGCACCTCGTTGCATGCCAAACGCTGCGGGTCGTAGATCTTGTCCCAGCTTGTGTCTTCCATCAGCAGGTCCATCGCGGGCTTGAAGGGCTTAAGTTCGGGCATCTGCTCGAACATCCACGGGAACATGGCCTCGCCGGTAAACATGAGCGGGCGCGCGAGCGTGTCGAACTCGGCGCGGTGTGCCTTTTCCTCTGCCGCGGCCCAGCGAATGGGCATGGTGTCGCCATCGGCGTAGATGAACTCTTGCAGCGTCCAGTACAGAGGATTCGTGCGCGTGTTGGTGCGCTCGAAAGCGCGCATCAAAAAGCTATCGGATACTGAGGCACCGCAGCTCAGCGTGCCGTCGCCATCAACAAACGCATGGTCGATAATCCAGTGCATGCGCTCAAAGCTCGGCTTCATGCCAAAGTCGCTGCCCATGAGCTGAAGGCGCTCGACCGTCATCGGCGAGCCGTCGGGTAGCACGGGTTTTTGCTCTTCGATAGCATCGGCCAGGGCCGCCACACGCTCAACGTCGGCGGGGTAGCGGCCGTAATACTGCTGCGTCTTGGCGGCCATACGCGGGAAGGTGTGCGCGTAGACCTCGCTGGCGCTCGCCGGGACGTGGGGGATGCCACCGCAGGTAAAGCTCGCCGCCACGCCCTCGGGAAAGAGCGACAGGTAGCTCAGCGTCAAAAAGCCGCCGTAGCTCTGGCCGAGCGTGACCCACGGTTTGCCGCCAAAGCCCACGAGGCGCAGGTACTCAAAATCGCGCACGATGGAGCTGGCGAGGTGGCGCTTGAGGAAGTCCGCCTGCGAGCGTGCGGCATCGGAGCCTGCCGCCTCGGCGCGCTCGCCCAGTGCGGCAATCGTGCGCCCGTCCACGCAGCGTCCGGTGCCGCGCTGGTCGGGAAGGACCACGCGGAAGTGCTTGACGGCTTCCTCAATCCAACCGTCGCTCGTGGGCGAGAGTGGACGCGGGCTCTCGCCGCCGGGGCCGCCCTGCAAAAAGAGGAGGAGCGGCAGGTCGTCGTTGATACGGTCGGGTGCGCAGACCACGCGGTAGAAGAGTTTGATGCTCTCGGGCGCGCCGGTGATGGGCGCCGGCATGACGCCGCGGCGCATGGTGCTGCCGACGGCCAAAAGCATTGGCTCAAGGCCGCGCCAGTCGAGGGGGACATCGATGCTGTGGTCCTCGACATACAAGCCGGGGACGTGGTACGAAGTGATGAGCGCCATGTAATGCTTCCATTCGTTGCGGTGTTTCGGGTTGACCAATTCTACCGCCGCGCGCGAGGGCATGCACAAATCGGCTACCATGGTGGGCAAACATCTAAGAGAAAGGGCCGTCCATGTCGGTCGATATAGCCACGTATGTCCACGATCTTGCCGTTGAGGCCAAGGCCGCTTCGGGCGCGCTTGCCACGGCGAGCGATGCCCAGCGCCAGGAGGCCGTGCGCGCCATGGCCGCGGCGCTGCGCGATGGCGCCGATTCCATCATTGCCGCCAACGAGCTCGATATGTCTGCCGCGCGCGATGCGGGCATCTCGGCCGGACTGCTCGACCGCCTGATGTTAACGCCCGAGCGCGTTGAGGGCATGGCCGCCGGCCTGGAGAAGCTCGCTGAACTGCCCGATCCCGTGGGCCGCGTGCTCGATCACCGCGTGCTTGCAAGCGGCGTGGACCTTACGCGTGTGAGTGTGCCGCTGGGTCTGGTTGCCATGGTCTACGAGGCGCGCCCCAACGTGACGGCCGACGCCGCGGGCATCTGCATCCGCACCGGCAACGCCTGCATTTTGCGCGGCGGTTCGCTGGCCTATCACTCGTGCGCCATGATTGCCGAACTGCTGGCCGATGCGCTTGAGGCGCAAGGCTTCCCGCGCGAGGCCGTCTCGATGATCGAGTCTACCGACCGCGAGGCCTCCGGCGAGCTCATGAAGCTCCGCGGTATCGTCGACGTGCTCATTCCGCGTGGCGGTGCGGGCCTGATTCAGCGCTGCGTGCGCGAGTCGCTTGTGCCGGTGATCGAGACGGGCACGGGCAACTGCCATATCTACGTGCATGAATCCGCCGACTTTGACAAGGCGCTCAATATTATCGTCAATGCCAAGACCCAGCGCGTGGGCGTGTGCAATGCCGCCGAGTCGCTGCTGGTCGACCGTGCCGTGGCCGACGCGTTTTTGCCCGCAGTCGTTGCCGTGCTGCACGACCACGGCGTGCTGATTCACGGCGACGAGACCACGTGCGCCGCATGTGCCGACGCAGGGCTTGCCGAGGGCGACGACTATGTTGCCGCGACTGAGGAGGACTGGGGTCGTGAGTACCTGGCACTCGAGATGAGCGTGAAGGTCGTGGCGAACGAGGACGAGGCCATCGCACACATCAACCGCTACGGCACCATGCACTCCGAGGCCATCGTTGCCGAGGACGAGGATGCCTGCGAGCGCTTCCTGGATGCGGTCGACGCCTCGGCCGTGTACGCCAACGCCAGCACGCGCTTCACTGACGGCGGCGAGTTTGGGCTAGGTGCCGAGATCGGCATCTCGACCCAAAAGCTCCACGCCCGCGGCCCCTTTGCCGCCGAGGCCCTCACCACCTACAAATACAAGCTCCGCGGCACCGGCCAGGTCCGTCCCTAAACTCCGTATAAACGAAAACCACCACAAAGGGGACAGGCACCTTTGCGGTGGTTTTAGGTGGCGTGAGCGGTTAGGCCTGGAAGGTGTCGCGGTCGGGGGCGAAGGACTGCATGGCTGCGATGGTGCGGTCGAAGAGCTCGGGAAGCTCCCAGCCCAGCATCTCGGCACCCTGCGAAATCACTTCGCGCGAGCAGCCGGCGGCAAAGCGCTTGTCCTTGAACTTCTTCTTGAGCGACTTGGTCGTAAAGTCCATGACGCTCTTGCTCGGGCGCATGATGACGGCGGCGCCGATCAGGCCGGTGAGCTCATCGCAGGCAAACAGGATCTTTTCCATCTGCAGCTCGGGCTTGGGCAGCGCAGAGTTGAAATCGGACGTGTGTGTCTGGATGGCACGGATAAGCTCGGGAGTCGCACCCTCACCCTCGAGAATCTCGGCGGCATAGACGGTGTGGTTCATGGGGTCATCCTCATGCTCCTCCCAATCCAAGTCGTGCAGCAGGCCGACAATGCCCCAAAACTCCTCGTTCTCGGGGTCGAACTCGCGTGCAAAGTAGCGCATGGTGCCCTCGACGGTCTCGCCGTGCGTGATGTGGAACGGGTCCTTGTTGTGCTCGTTGAGCAGTTCGAACGCACGGTCGCGGGTGATTCCGGCGGTAAGCAGCTCTGCCATAAGGGACTCCTTGTGCTCGTAGGTATCGATAAGAATGAATACTACTAGAACAAGAAAACCGCCACAAAGGTACCTGTCCCCTTTGTGGCGGTTCTTGGTGCGGATGGGTTAGTTGAGGGCGGCTTGGACTAGGCGGGCTTCGGCGTCCTCCTCGGTGACACCCAGGGCCACGGCGAACTCCTCGATGGAGCGGCGCTTGGCTTCCTTGAGTACGCGCATGTAGTAAGAGCTGGGTTTTTTATCTGCTTCCTCGGCCTGGCGAATACGGTGCATCATGGTTTTTGCCACGCGGACCGTCTCGGGCGCGCCCAGCTTGAGCTGCTGCTTAAAGTGCGTCTCCTCCAGCGAGCTGTTGCGCTCGGTAAAGGTGTCGCACTCCAGCTCGTCGTAGTGGCTCAGCAGGTGCTCGGCATCTTGCTGGGAGATGGCGGCATGCAAACGGTCGGCCTGCGCCACGGGATACATGAGGATCGTCTGCGCATGTCCCTGCTTGGTCTCGAGCAACAGCATGGGCTGCGGCGTGTCGTCCCTAAAACCGACGACAGTGCAGACTCCCTGACCCGGATGAATGACGTGTTGACCGATTGAGAACATGCTACCTCCAACTTATACGAATTCACGTATGTTAAGATTACCACGCTGACGTGCGTAAACCCTTACTTTATGCAGGAAAAGCACACAACTCCGATAGGTAAGAGTATTCGATAAAATGCGCCGCCCATTCATATGTTTATGCAGTTCCAACGCGTGCATAATCTGCAGGCAAACCGCCAACTTTGTACTGCCGCGCAGGAGCGGTAGTCATTTTTGTGCATATGCAATATCTATTAGCTTTACCCTGCGACAGTGTGCGTCGCTTGTGATAGAGTGCTACAAACTCTGGCTTTTGCCCTACGAGTGACCAAGAGCTCGGGGGCTTTAACACAAGGAGGATCTATGCCCGAGAAGATTGAAGAGCTGGTACGCGCTGCGCTTGCTGCGGCCCAGGAGGCCGGCGACCTTTCCGCATTTGAACTTGACGATTGCGCCATCGAGCGACCGGCTGACACTTCTCATGGCGAGTGGACCTCCACCATGGCCCTGAAGTCCGCCAAGCTGGCTCACTGCGCTCCGCGCAAGATCGCCGAGGCCGTCGTTGCCCATATGCCCGAGGACCCCGCGATCGAGAAGGTCGAGATCGCAGGCCCCGGCTTCATCAACTTCTACCTCTCCGTCGCCGTCAAGAACGCCATCTTCGGCGAGGCCCGCGAGAAGGGCATGGACTTCGCTAAGTCCAATGTCGGCGGCGGCCTGAAGACCCAGGTCGAGTTCGTTTCCGCCAACCCCGTCGGCCCCATGCACATCGGCCATGGCCGCTGGGCCGCTCTGGGCGACTCCCTCTGCCGTGTTATGGACCACGCCGGTTACGAT
Organism: uncultured Collinsella sp.; assembly: GCA_905196265.1. GTDB lineage: Bacteria > Actinomycetota > Coriobacteriia > Coriobacteriales > Coriobacteriaceae > Collinsella. The sequence goes on from CAJJVE010000036.1 coordinate 5,863, forward strand.
ATCCAGCGTGAGTTCTACATCAACGACCACGGATCACAGATGAACACCTTCGGCAACTCCATCAGCACGCGCTATATGCAGCTCGCCGACATCATCGCCAAGCAGGGCGTGGACATCGATGAGGCTCACAAGCTGCTGATCGCCGACCGCGACGCCTTTGTCGCCGACGAGAACGACGAGCATCCCGAGACCCATCCGTACCAGGATAACTTTGCCGAGACGCTGGGCAAGGACTCCTACGGCGGCGACTACATCATCGACGAGGCCGCCGAGTTCTGGCGCACCGACGGCGACAAGTGGGTCGAGGCCGATCCGCAGGAGCGCATGGAGAGCTTCCGTGAGCGCGGTTACGTGAAGATGGTCGACAACATGCGCGACCTCTGCCACGCCGTCAACTGCGACTTCGATCGTTGGTTCTCCGAGCGCTCGCTGTATGTGAAGGACACCGAGGGCGAGACTGCCGGCACCTCCGCCGTCGACCGCGCTTTCGAGAAGCTCGACAAGATGGGCTACCTCTACACCAAGGACGGCGCCCTGTGGTTCCGCTCCACCGACCTGGGCGACGACAAGGACCGCGTCCTGATCAAGTCCGACGGCGAGTACACCTACTTCGCCTCCGACGTTGCCTATCACTGGGACAAGTTCCAGCGCGTCGACCACGTCATCGACATCTGGGGCGCCGACCACCACGGCTACATCGAGCGCGTCCGCTGCGTCTGCGACGCTCTCGGTTACCCCGGCAAGTTCGAGGTTCTGCTGGGCCAGCTCGTCAACCTGCTGCGCAACGGCAAGCCCGTCCGTATGTCCAAGCGCAAGGGCACCATGGTGACCCTGCAGGAGCTCGTCGACGAGGTCGGCTCTGACGCCGCCCGCTACACGCTCATCTCCAAGAGCTCCAACCAGATGGTCGACTTCGACATCGAGGCCGTTAAGAAGCGCGACAACTCCAACCCGGTGTACTACGTGCAGTACGCTCACGCCCGCGTGTGCTCCATCCTGCGTCGTGCCGCCGACGTTACGCCCGAGCAGGCTGACGAGATGGGCATGAAGGCCGTCGCCGCCAAGGCTATCGGTGAGAACGTCGATTACTCGCTGCTGACCGACCCGACCGAGCTCGCCCTTTCGCGTAAGCTCAACGAGCTCACCGACCTGATCGCCAGCTGCGCTCGCGACCGCGCTCCGTTCCGTCTGACGCACTTTGCCGAGGAGCTCGCCGGCGACTTCCACAGCTTCTATGCTGCCTGCCAGGTGCTGCCGAGCGAGGGCCGTCCCGTCGACCCCGAGCTCTCGCGCGCCCGTCTGGCCGCTTGCGACGCCGTCCGCGTGACGCTCGCCTTGGTGCTTACCCTTGTTGGCGTTTCCGCGCCCGAGCAGATGTAATTTGCGGGTCGTTTGACTGTCCTAGCTTGGTTTAACTGAGCCTTGAAAGCTCGATCTCCATCGCGGAGGTCGGGCTTTTTGCGTTTGGCAGGGCTTTTTGGCGTGTTGGAAAATGCTACAAAGACGCAAATATACCGCTTTACGGGGCTGAATCGCCAACTGGCGACCATGGCGCCAATAGCGAAATTAAAACCGCAGGTAGACGGCTTGTCGAATATTGAAAATGCAGGGTATGGTTGGCTTACGCCGTTCTTGCACCGTAATCCGCCATCGTTTTGAAAACGACCCCTTGGGGACGGAGGAATACGGATCATTTTTGTCCCGGGTGAGAGCGGCACGAAACCGTCCGCCACGAATCGGGGTTATCTACTACGTTTAGTCGCATACCCCGAACCATGCCGAAAAGTACAATATTAAAACCGCAGGTAGCGGGCTTGCGATTTTAGGAAGATCGAGGGGATGGTCAGGGGTCGCGGGTCAAACGTAGTAGATAGGCGCGTTTCGTGGCGCGGCTATTCCGGATGCCACGGCTTCATTCCTCTGGGGCGACATTTCAAGGCGCTTTTGAGGGGGAGTGTCCCTGATGACTGGGCGTTTAAGAACGTCCGATGACTAAGTTGCAGGTGGTGGCGGTTGTGCTACACTAACGCTGCGTATATGACGCAATCATCTCGATACAGATCAATGATGTCCGTCGTTTTTGTACGGAGCTAGACTGTTTAGCCGCCCTGAAGGTATATGCAGGGAGCATGTGATCACAGGGCTTGAAAAGAAAGTTGAGCAAACACTGTGTCTGATCAACAGCAAGAAAACGAAATAACGACGGCGCAAACCGCTCCCGCTGCACCGGTTGCGTCGGACCAGGTCGCGATGCCCGCGCCGGTGCAGACCTCGATTCCTGAGGCCCCCAAGGCCGCTTCGACGCCTACGCCCGCATCGGCTGAGAAGGTCGCGCCTGCCGCTGGCGAGGGAGTTGCCCCTACCGCCGAAGAGGATGCCGTGCCCGTAAAGCCCAAGCGTACACGCCGTGCGCCTAAGTCCGCCGCTGACGGCGAGGAGGCTGCCAAGCCCAAGCGTCGCACGACGCGCACCACGCGCGCGAAGCGGCCCACTGCCGCCGATGCTTCGGCCCCCATTTCCGATGAGGTCGCGCAGGCCCGTGCGCTGGCGCAGATTAGCGAGGCTCAGGTTGTGCGCGCCCGTCGCCGTGCTGCCGAGCGCGAGGCCGCAGCGCTGACCGAGCTTGCAGCGCCGGTCGTCTCCGAGGCGCCTGTTGCTGCCGAGGCCCCTGTCGCGGGGCAGCCGACCGAGAAGCCGGCTCCGCGCACGCGTCGTCGTGCGGCCAAGTCTCAGCAGGATGCTGAGCAGGTGGCCCAAGAGTCCGGTGAAGCTCCGGCTCGTTCTGCAGTAGGGGAGGGTGCGCAGCCCTCTGAGTCTGCAACACCTGCCGAGGCCAACGAGGTTCCCGTTGTCGATCCCGCTCTTCGCCCGCACCGTCGCGGCCGCAAGCCCAAGGCCTTCGTCGAGGCCGAGAAGGCTGCCGCCGCCGCTGCAGCAGCCGCAGCTCAGGACGCCGCGATGACCGCCTCGCCCGCGCCCGTCGCCGACGCTCCCGTCCAGGACGCCGCTGCCGCCGAGGGCGAGTCGGTCGATGTCCGCCCTGGTCGTAGCCATCGTACCGCTTCCAAGCGCTCGACCAAGGCCAAGGGCGCAAAAAGGGACGCGTCCGAGGATGCCGCCAATGAGGTTGCCGAGGCAACCTCTGACGTCGCTTCCGATGCCGAGAACGCCGGTCAGCCGGCAGCCGAGAAGCCCAAGCGTACGCGCAAGAAGTCTGCAAAGGCCAAGGCCGCCGAGCATCAGGCCGATGCCGATGCCGGTTCCGTCATCGATGGCAAGTCTGACGGCGAGGCCTCGAACAACGCCGATGCCGCTGCCGCCGATGGCGCTACGACCGCCGAGACCGACGAGAACGCCCGCCCCAACCGCCGTCAGCACAAGCGCAACGACGAGCGCAGCGAGCGCAAAGACGAGCGCAACAACGACCGCCGCAACCGTCAGCGCGATCGCAAGCAGCGCAACAAGGAGCGCAACGCCGCCCCGACCGAGCCTACGCTTTCGCGCGAGGAGCTCGCGGCCATGAAGGTCGCCGAGCTGCGCGAAAAGGCCAAGGAGTTCGAGATCGAGACGACCGGCAAGAAGAAGGCCGAGCTCGTCGAGGAAATCTACACCACTGCTGCGAAGGCCGAGGGCTTCCGTGACATCAAGGGCATTCTGCAGATTCGCCCGGACAGCTCCGGCATCATCCATGCCCACGGCTACATGAAGTCCAGCGACGACGCCTTTGTGCCCGCATATCTCATCCGCTCCGCACGCCTGCGTACGGGCGACGTGATCGAGGGCTCGCTTCGTCCCTCGCGCGGCGGCGACAAGCGCGCCGGCCTTGCCAAGATCACAACCGTCAACGGTCTTGATCCCGAGCAGGCCCGTAATCGCCCCAAGTTCGGCGACCTCACGCCGGTCTATCCCAACGAGCCTCTGCGCATGGAGCACGGTAAGGATTCCATTACCGGTCGCGCTATCGACATCGTGTCGCCGATTGGCAAGGGTCAGCGCGGCCTGATCGTGTCGCCGCCAAAAGCCGGCAAGACCACGATCCTCAAGAAGATCTGCCAGTCCATCTCTATCAATAACCCTGAGGTGCACCTCATCTGCCTGCTCGTCGACGAGCGTCCCGAAGAGGTCACCGATATGCAGCGCTCCATCAAGGGCGAGGTCGTGGCCTCGACCTTCGATATGCCCGCCGAAAACCACACTCGTGTGGCAGAGCTCGTGATCGAGCGTGCCAAGCGCATCGTGGAGCTGGGTGGCGACGTCGTGGTGGTGCTCGACTCCATCACGCGCCTTGCCCGCGCCTACAACCTGGCCGCTCCCGCCTCGGGCCGTATCCTGTCGGGCGGCGTCGATTCGGCGGCCCTGTATCCGCCCAAGCGTTTCTTGGGTGCTGCCCGCAACATCGAGAACGGCGGCTCGCTCACCATCCTGGCTTCCGCCCTCATCGATACCGGCTCCAAGATGGACGAGGTCATCTTTGAGGAGTTCAAGGGCACCGGCAACATGGAGCTCAAACTCGACCGCGACCTGGCCGACCGCCGTATCTTCCCGGCCATCGATCCCGTTGCCTCGGGCACGCGCAACGAGGACCTGCTGGTCGACGAGCAGATGCGCCCGTTTGTCTTTGGCCTGCGCCGTATCCTCGCCGGCATGAACAATACCGAGCGCGCGGCCGCGTCGTTTATCAAGGGCCTCAAGGGCACCAATACCAACCAGGAGTTCCTGGTGCGTTCGGCAAAAAAGCACAGCGATTACGAGCAGACGTTCTAAGTCGCTCGCCGCACGCGACAACAGCCATAGACATGCCAGAAGGGCCGGGGTTTAGATCCTGGCCCTTTTCGTATAGCCGCTCGCCAACGATTATTGACCTCACGACCGGCAAGCAGCGATTTTCCCGTTTCAATCCCGCTTCGTCGCTTGCAATCCCCAAGGGGGTTTCGCATAATAGCTGTTAAGCTTCGCGACGGAAAACGCAGATGAAACGAACCATATACCGTTGCTTTGGGGCATAGCCCCGCTTCATCTTCTCTCGCGCAGCCAACTGAATGATGCGATTTGGGTGCTGGAAGATGGGGAGAGCTCATGGCTTCTTCTGATGCAACACAACGAGCAGTCCTTGCTGGACTTTCCTGCGGGATCGGCCTTGCCGCTCCCGTGGTGATGTATGCTGCCACGCTGCCGTTTTCGTCGGTGAACGAGACGGTCGTCGCGGGCGCTGTTCCCTTTGCCGTGGGTGCGGTGGCGGGCGTGGGTATCTATGCCGCCTCGCTCGGCATTTCTGAATATCGCGCGCAGCATGCCGAGCGCCTGTTCGAGCCCGACGCCATGGGTGGCGCTGCGAACGTCAACCAGCATCAAAATGAGTTCCAGACTGCCTCGATGCCCGCCCAACAGCAGTGGGCTGCCCCTCAGGGTGTTGCTACTGTGGCTCCTGCCGTTCAGGCAAACGCCGCGCAGCCTTCAACGGTTTTCTCCGGCCTGACCGGTGCCTTCCAGCGCCGTCGTGCCGACGATGGCGTCCCCACCATCGCCCGCGCCGCAGACGCCATGAGCGAGGCCGACGCCTGGTCCATGATCGATAGCATCCTCGACGACGATTCGCCGGTCAGCTGCGACCCCACGCGCTCACGCGACGTCTACCAGGTCGCCATCGACGAGCTTACCTACGGCGGTAAGACCGGCTCCTATAACCGCGACGACATCGCTGCTGCCGCGCGCGCCGTCTCGGGCTCTCATGCCGCCCCTGCGGGCAGTACGGCCGCCTTTGTGGCGCTCGTGGCTAACGCCGCCAACAACGCCGCCACGGCTCAATCCGTTACGTATGACACTGCCGTGCCCGTGACTCCGGCCGCCGCCACCGCCGTTGACCCCTACGCCGACG
>CAJJVE010000037.1:0-11673 GCA_905196265.1 uncultured Collinsella sp.
GGGTGCCGTGCCCCACCACTACACCGGCACGTTCTTTGGGTCCGTCATGGTTGACGGTCATGACACCTGCGAGGTCTCGCTCACCGACGTATCGCAGATCGTCGGCAGCGTGTTGCAGGACATCGACACGCAAATGGTCGCCTCGGTCGTCGAGGACGAGATGCTATTTGGCCTGGAGAACTTTGGCGTTCCCCACGACCAAATCGAGCATCGTGTGAGCGAGACGCTCGAGACCGTCGGCATCAGCGACCTGCGCGACCGCGAGATCGCCACCCTCTCAGGCGGCCAAAAGCAAAAGGTTGCCATCGCCGCCATCCTCGCCATGCGTCCGCGCGTGCTCGTGCTCGACGAACCCACCGCGGCGCTCGACCCCGCCAGCTCCACGCTGGTCTTCGAGACCCTGCGTGAGGCCAACCGTGCACTCGGCATCACCATCGTCGTCGTTGAGCAAAAAGTCGCCCTGCTTTCGGAGTATTGCAACCGCGTGCTCGTGCTCAATCATGGCGAAATCGCGCTACAGGGCGAGCCGCACGAGGTCTTCGCACACGCCGATGAGCTCCGCGCCATCGGCGTCGATTGCCCGCGTGTCACGCGCATTTTCAACAGCCTCGAGGCCGACGGCCTGGCCAGCGGCACTCCCTGTTTGGATGTTGATGAGGCCGAGCGCCTGATTACGGGCATCGTCGACCCCGCACACGCAAGCAGCGACATTCAGGCACCATCCGGCTCGCCGCACGCACCGTCGTTGCGCCCGCACGCCAAGGACGCCGAGCCCGTGCTCACCTTCGATCACGTTGAGTTTGCCTATCCCAATGGCGGCGCCGCCGTCCACGACCTCAACCTGACCCTCTATCCCGGCGAGCTCGTGGGTATCGTTGGCCAAAACGGCGCCGGCAAGACCACGCTCACCAAGCTGCTTACAGGCCTGCTTAAGCCCGCCTCGGGCAGCGTGCGCGTCACGGGACTGGATACCGCAGCCGTTCCCACGAGCCGCATCGCCCGCGAAGTCGCAACCCTCTTCCAAAACCCCGACCGCCAGATCTGCAAGGAAACCGTGCTCGACGAGGTCGCCTTTGGCCTGGAGCTTGCCGGCATCGACCGTGCCGAGGCACTGCGTCGCGCACAGCTCGTCATCGACCGCTTTGGCTTGCCGGCCGACGAGGCACCCTTCTCGCTCTCGCGCGGTCAGCGCCAGATGGTGGCACTCGCCTCCGTCGTGGTCGTAGAGCCCAAAATCGTGGTGCTCGACGAGCCCACGAGCGGCCTTGATTACCGTGAGTGCATGACCGTCATGGAAACCGTGCGCACCATGGCCGAGCGCGGCTGTGCTGTTATCATGGTCTGCCACGACATGGAAGTCGTCTCCGACTTTGCCGAGCGCATCGTAGTCATGGCCGACGGCCGCATCCTCGAGCGCGGCCGCACGCACGAGCTGTTCTCGAACATCGAGCTCATGCAGCGAGCCTACGTTGAGCCACCCCAGGTCATAGAGCTTTCTCGTCGCCTGACATCCTCCGTCTCTCCCGCCTTTGCACAGGTGAGCGAGGTCACCGATATCGTTCGCATTACCGAGGAGATGGTCCACCGTGGTTAACGTCATCGACTACATGCCGGGCGATACACTGCTGCACCGTTTGAACCCGGTCGTCAAACTGGGCCTCGCCGCCGCCATCATCATCGGCATCTTCCTGTCCGACACCTACGTGGCGCTGTTGGGCTTTTTGGCGCTCACCCTTGCACTGGGTGCCTACGCCGGCGTCGCCGACCGTCTGCTCGCACTGCTCAAGCTGCTGATTCCGCTCGCGCTCATCATGCTGGTGCTGCAGCTGGCCTTTATGCGCGATGGCAACGTGGTGTGGGGCTTCGTTACCGACACAGGTCTCATCACCGGCTCCAAGGCCTGTCTGCGCCTGCTGGGCGTGGCGCTTCCGCTCATCCTGATGCTTATGGTGACCAAGCTCAACGACCTCGCCAACGCCTGCGTCGAGGTGCTGCACGTGCCATATCGCTATGCCTTCACCTTTACCACGGCACTGCGCTTTGTGCCGGTATTTGGCCAGGAAATGAATGCCATCATGGAGGCGCAGACTGCACGCGGCGTCGAATACGACACTAAGAATCCCGTCAAGAAACTCAAGCTCATGCTGCCGCTGTGTGTGCCGCTACTGATCTCGAGCGTGGGCAAGACCGATGCCACGGCCTTGGCAGCCGAGCAGCGCGGCTTCTACCTGCGTACGCGCGCGAGCTCGTACAAGCGCTACCCCATCAAGGGCCTAGATATCGCCGTACTTATCGTCAGCATCACCCTTATCGCCATCGGCTTCCTGTTCTAGCAATCGCTGGCAGCAACTGACAAACGCAAAAGGCCCCGGCTCGCACCAAACGAGCCGAGGCCTTTACTGTTTTCCCAGATAAAACCTACCAAAATAAACCTGTCCCTTTTTGGCAGGCGAAGAACTAGAGGCGGTAGGGGGCGCCGCTGCGGATAATGGATTCGCGTACCAGGACATCCATCGCATCGAGGGTGATCTCGGGCATCTCGCGATACTTCTGCAACACCGAAAGCTCCGTGCAGGCCAGGATGACGCGGTCGCAGCCGCTACGGGCAAACTCCCACATCACGCGGTCAAACTTATCCATATCGGGTTCGCGCCCGGCCTTCACATCGTCGTAGATGAGCGACATCACGTCGGCCTGACGCTTTTCGCTGGGATAGATGACCTCAACGCCCGCGGTCTCACATTCGCGCCCATAGACGTCTGCGCCCACGGTACCGTCGGTGCCCATGATGCCGATCTTGTGCACCGGCTCGGCCGGCATACTCAGGTTGGGGTCGAACTCGCACTCCCCCATCACCGCGCCGGTCAGAGCATAGCGCACCGACTCGCGCGGCATGTGAATAATCGGCACCTTCGTAAACGACTGGATCTGGTCGTAGAAGTAGTGTGACGTGTTGCAGGGAATCGCTATGTGCGCGCAGCCCAGCGACTCGAGCGCTTGGGCGCACTCCTTCATGGTCGCCAGCAGCTCGGCATGCTCACCGGTCTTGATGGCCAGCGTGCGGTCGGGCATGGTCGACTTGGAAAGCACCACCATGTCGATATGCTCCTGGTCGCACGTAGCCGCCGTATGACGTACCACCTGGTCGTAGTAATACGACGTGGCCTCGGCGCCCATGCCGCCGATAACTCCCAGCTTTTCCATCGCCGCCTCCTTGGTGACGCCCGCACAATTGCGCGTATCATACCCGCGCCCGCCCGATACATACCGGACGGGCGCCACGCTCGTCTACTTGTAATACGTCTTGAACAGCTTAAAGTGGCGCAGCTTGGTGTGCCACATGCGCAACCAGCGGTTAAAGACAAAATCACCCTTCATAAACGAAGGATCGGCGGCCTTGCCCTCCTTGGCCAGACGATGTGCCTTCGCACGCAGTTCGGGGTCCTTGACATACTTGTCAACGACGCCCATAGGAACAACCATCCACAGAGCCTCATCCTGCGCCGTCACAAATTCCGGCTCAAACGGGCGGTTATAGACGTACTCATCCACCACGTATTTAGCAACGTTAAAGCCACTATTGGTGACATAGTAATTACTGCGGCCCTGACGCGTGTTGAAGTCGAAGAACTTAAACGAGCCATCGCGGACGTCGAAGTTGGAGAAGCCCGTAAACTTAAGGTCCTCAAGCAGCTTGCGCACGCCACCCATGAGCTCGTCGTTGGGCTCAGTGATGATGCAGGCATGGTTGCCGACACCATGGGGCTGATGTTCCTCGAGCAGCACGTGACCCAGGCACATCATGCGAACTTTGCCGTTGCGGTCGGAATAACTGGTAAGCACGCGCATGTACTCGTCGTTGCCGGGCACGCGGTCCTGCAAGATGAGGTCATCGGTGTAGCCGCTGGCGTACACATCGCGAATGACCTGTTCCAGCTCGGCGCGATCGGCAATCTCGTAGGCCTTCTTCTGACCCTCGAACTCGTGCTCCCACCACATGATGCCGTCAGAGGGCTTCAGGATCATCGGAAAAGGGAAGTCGATCTGGTCGAGCACCTCGGCGGAAGCCTCACCCTGAGCGTTGAGCATCGCCATGGTAAAGGTAAACGTGTGCGGGTACGGCACACCGTGCTTCTCACACAGCTCGTAGAAGATCTCCTTCTTCTGGCACTGCTCAAGCATGCTATAGGGCGCATAGGGCGCGATGACGTTCGAGGCAAGCTGGCCGGCGTCCTGGGCCTGCGCGGCAAGCGCGACGTAGTTGTCGCCGCAGCCCATGAGAATAATCTTCTTATCAGGATTGGCCTGTGCGACGCCGTTAACGGTCTCGATCATGACCGGCATGGTATCGATATCCACGTTGGGCGTGTAGTCGATAATTTGGCTGCGATACGCGGGGCCGGTCTGGTACTTGCCAAAGACCAGGCTCTTAACCTGATACTCCTCGTAGAAAGCGCGCGCCACCGAATACGCGTTGATGTCGCCGCCGAGCAGCACGGGGATAAACTCGCGCTCTGTAAACTGCAATGCCATGGAAACTTCCTATCTAGAACTGCCCACACGACGGGCGGTCTTTGTGCAACTGATTTATTCTAGCGTGCCGAGCCACCGGCACCCAAAGCTCCACCGTATCTATGGCAATCGGCGTAATTATCAGCACGAAGGCGGCAATCACCGGCGTACGACAACGGGCAATGAACCCACCGTTGTTATAGGATTCAGCATATTGCCCGCCCCGTCGAAAGGTGCACCGTGCCCCAGGCTCATCCGATCAACAACCCCATCATTGACGCCGCAAAGCGCGAACTTGCGGATCGGGCCCAGACGGCAGCTCCCCTACGCACCGCAAACGATGCTTACAACGGGCCTGCCCGCATCGTCTCAATCAACACGTCGGAGCACAAAGGCACGCGTAAGTCACCCGTCGCCGACGGGCACGACACCGTCATCGAGCAGTTTGGCCTCGCCTCCGATGCGCACGCCGGGCATTGGCACCGTCAGGTCTCCTTTTTAGCTGCAGAGTCTATCCAGACGGCGCAGGCGCGCGGGCTCGATGTGCACGAGGGCGACTTTGGCGAGAACTTCACAACCCAGGGCATCAACCTGCTCTCACTCCCCTTGGGCACGCAGCTCAAGATTGGCAACGAAGTACTCGTCGAAATCAGCCAGATCGGCAAAGTCTGCCACACCCGCTGTGCCATCTACTATCTCGCCGGCGACTGTATCTTCCCCCACGAGGGCATTTTTGGCGTCGTGCTGCAGGGCGGAGAAGTCCACACTGGCGACGACGTCCAGGTGGTCAGGCTCGGCGACGGTACCTGTTCGATTACGCCGGCTGAGGCGCTCCAAGAGGTGGAGCAGGCTCGTCGCGAAGGAACCCTGTAGTTGCAAAACCCCACGTTGAGGTAGCTTTTACAGCCAAGAATCCCGTTGGAACAGGGTGCCGTAACGTTAAAGTTGAACTCTATGGTTTCTCAACAATTCACCATTCCCGCAGGTCAAGGCCAAAGCCTCAAGTTCAACTTGACCCTTTAGAACCTTTAAGGTTCAAGTTGAGGTCGAAAGCAGTAGTAGAATACACCTCGACCAATAACCTACGATTGATTGCAGAGGGACTGGATGCAGCATTCGAACCATCGCACCGCAGCGCTCATCGCGTCGAAGCCGGCTCGTATCATCACGAGCGCCGCGCTCGCCGTCGCGCTGACGGCTACGCCGATGCTCTCCCCCGTCGCGGCCTATGCCGCCTCGCAGGCAACGCAGGATCAGCTTTCCGCCGCCCAGAAAAAAATCGAGGACGCTACGAGCGCCTACAACGACGCCCGAACCAAGCTCGAGGATCTGCAAAAGCAGATCGACTCCAATGAGGCGAACATCGATAAGATTGAGGCCGAGCTACCCGAGCAGCAGGCCAAGGCAAGCTCCGCCATGCGCGATCTGTACAAGTACCAGAAGGGCACCAGCCCCATCGTGAGCTTTCTGGTGAACACGCAGAGCCTGGGTGACTTTATCACCACCTGCAAATACACCAACCAGATTACGAGCTCGAGCGTCGACGAGATCGAAGAGCTTAACAAGATGCAGACCGAGCTCGAGCAGAACAAAACCGAGCTCGATCAGGCCAAGTCTCAGCTCGAGGGCGAGCAAAAGAATGCCGAGGATGCACTGGCGCAGGCTCAGCAGCTCCGCAGCGAGGCGCAGGCAAAGGCCGAGCAGGAAAATGCTGCCGAGCTGGCAAAGCTCGAGGCCGACAAGGCCGCTGCCGCCGAGAAGATCTCGGGCGAGGGCGTGAGCGGCAATAACTCCAACAGTCAGGCCACCAACTCCAACACCACCATCGACACCACGCCGAACAGCCCCAACAGCGGCAATTCCGATTACGACTCGTTCATTAACGAGTGGACGAGCCGCATCGACAACTACCTTGCCGGCTCCCCTATGGCAGGCCAGGGCTACAACTTTGCCGTTGCCGCCTGGAATACCGGCGTCGATCCCCGTTGGTCCCCCGCCATCGCCTGTATCGAGAGCAGCAAGGGCCTCTATTGCGCCGGCTCCTATAACGCCTGGGGCTGGAGCGCCCGCGGCGGCGGTTGGCGTAGCTTTGGCAGCTGGAGCGAGGGCGTCTCCGCCCACGTTGCCTACCTGGGCGCCAACTATGGCTCCACGCTTACCCCGGCAGCCGCCAAGAAGTACTGCCCGCCCACGTGGCAGGACTGGTACAACAAGGTTGCCAATCAAATGAACCGTATTTAAGTGCAACTGCAAAAGGGTCCCAAACGGGGCCCTTTTCGATTATCTAAGAGACGACACCGGTCGCGTTGCCGATAACAACGACGACGCACATGACGGCAAACATAAACCCGAGTGCCTTGAACCATAGTTCGACAAAAGCACTCCCCCGATACCGATCGAGAACGGGAAAACGACGTCGAAGCCTACGCCGGTCGAGCATTCCGAATGTAATGAGCAGCACCAGGCCATCGACCATAAAGAAATACTCAAGTGCCAAAAACCACGTTGGATAGTTTCGGTTTTCGCCCGTCGGCGTAAATACCGCAAAATGGCTGCCCATCAGCAGCAACAATGTTGTCGCATAGACGCATCCATTCCATATACGCCCCACGGGCTCGGGGATACGCGAGAGCAGACGCGCACATTTGGACGGCACGGGAGAGACGATCGAACGCCGGTTTGCAGAAGACGGAAGCGTGAGGGCAACCGGCTGCTGTACCCGCTGCACCTGTGACACCGCGACCCGGGGCACACTGGCAGTAGAAAAGGTCACGGGCGACGACGCAGGGAGACATAGCTCATACGCCGCGCGCGCAGCATTGCCCAATGCCTTTGCACTCACAAAGCGCTTAGCCGGATCGAGCGCCATCGCCATGCAAATCACATCCGACAGCGGGACGGGAATGCCATGCGCCTCGCATTGCTCACGTATGTCCCGCCCCGGTTTGGGGTCAGTTCCCGTCAGGCAAAAGAACAGCAGTGCGCCAAGCGCGTAAATATCGCTGCGGACGCTCGTCTGCCCAAACCCAAACTGCTCGGGCGGCGCATAGGAACGCGTGCCAAACTTGACGGTGTCGGCGTCGGCGCCATCGCGCCAAACGCGCGCGATTCCCAGGTCAATAATCACCAGCGAGGAAAAGGTCATGCCGGCATCGGTCGCGTATCTCACGCCCGATACGATGATGTTCGAGGGTTTAAGGTCGCGGTGGATTACCGGTACCCCTGGCTCCCCCGCAGCTGCAAAACCAGCATGCAGCTCGCCCACCGCTTCACACAGAACGGGATACAGCTCGCGGGCATAATCGGGCGTCGCCCCCAAGCGTCCCACCAACGCCTCGAGCGTCTCGCCTTCGACATACTCCATCACCACGTCAAGCTCGTCGCCCACACGGCGGCAATCGACGATTCGAGGCAAGTGCTCAAAACGACGACCGGCGCGCTGGGCCGCAAACAGGCGCTCATATGCTCCACCAATCTGCACCGAAGCATCGATGCGCTTGCGGACAAAGGGGCCGAGAGACCCGCCGCCAGAGCCCTCAAAATAGACGAGTTCGGTCGTCTCGACATCCGAGAGCTTGAGCACGCGCTCCATACGATAGCTGTCATCGCGGTCGAGCGACGCCAAATGCTCGACAAGTGAAGCAGTCAGCTCGTCATCGGAATATGTTGGGCTCTGAGTATCCATGGCGTCCATCATAGCGCAGGGCGCGGACACCCCATGGCATCCACGCCCTGTTCGTTCGCATAGTTGTTTTGGTAACAGCCAACTCAGCCATCGGCCGCTAACTCACCGTCTCCTCGCCAAAGCGATACAGTTCCTCGTTGACCTTTTGCAGGCTGCAGCCGCGATCAATACAAAAGATGACAATCGCATCGCGACGGTCCTTACAGTTGAGGACGCTTACCCCGGCAGCCGTCAGAGCGCGGTTGGTCTCCTTGAGCGTCAACGCCATCGCAAAGGCAATCTGCAGCACCTTATTACGGCTTGGGTGGCGTGCACCGGTAAAAATCTGATAACCAAAGGTCTCATTGAGGTCGGCCATCCGCACCACGCGCGAGCGCTCTAAGCCCTTTTCCTGCAGCAGCTGCTTAAGGTAGTCCGAAAGCGACGGGGCGGCAAAGTCGTGTTCTTTGATATATCCATCGATGTTTGGCGCGTCGAGAAGCTCATTGAGTAACTCGTCAGTCAGCTTTTTATCGGGCATACGACCTCACCTCCCATACGGTGCAACGGTAGCGACATGTTAGGCCAGCACCCAGCTTGCGGCGGCAGACTTATCAAACACGTTGGCAAAATAGAGAGCCTTCTTGATGTCACCAGCAAAGTAGATATTGCCCGCCACGGAGCCACCAGCGGCAAGGGTGCCAGACTGCAGCTCATCGGAGCCCTCGCTGTAATAACCCTGGTTCTGCTGAGCACCGTTGGCGTCCTCGCCCTTCCAGTCGTAGATATTGTAATCTGCGCCCTCATCGCCGTTGTTGACGTACGTGACGTGAATGCCCGTCATGGTAGAACCGTCAAAATTTGTGAGGCCGGGTTGGACGGAATCGACGACGACAGAAAGGCCAGCAGCCGTGGTCACCGTCGTGCCAACAGCCAGGTCAGTCGTAGGCTGCTCTTCCTTCTTCGTCTCTTCCTTCTTGTCGCCATCGTCAGCGTCCTCGGTGACGGTCGCCTTATCGCTACCGCAACCGGCAAGAAGACTGGCAGTCCCCAAGGCAACAGTGGCGAATGCGCCAAGTGCAGCGCGACGGCTCAGCAGCACTTCGTTTTCGAGCTTATTCATCATGCATCCTTCCTACGATCCGGCTACCGCGCCGGCACACAGCACATCGTAGGAAGGATTAAACTTGAATTCATTAGCTGAGAGCTAAGGTTGTCATATAGAAGAGCATGAAGCGCGTGTCCATCGCCGATGACACCTCGAGGCTTGCCAACATCGATTTGAACTACTGGTTCTACGGCTGCAGCACCTTGCCTCGATTTCCGACATGGCGAACCTGCGCGGCGTGGTCCATGCGGACGACGAAGCTCTCGAGCATGCCCTGCACGCTCGATGCTCGCACGAGCTCGACAGAATCCTGATAGATGCGGGCTGAGAACCGCCCAAGGGTCACAAGGGCTCGACCACATTCAACAACCACAAGGCCATCGTGGACGGCAATGACACGGCCTGCGACTCAAAGCAGACGATGCGCACGATGTGCCGAATAGACCGCGAGGAGCAGGCGGGATACCTCATAACAGCCGGCAGTCCCTACGGCATAGGCTAGGCAATGGGGTGTGGGGGCGTGTAGCAAGGACTAAAGCAGGTCGCTTTCCACCTCAACGTCTTCGATGCTTTCGACCTCCGCTTCAGTGGGCAGGGTCCCGTCGGGGTCCTCACCCTCCATGAACATCCTGATGGCGTTCTTAGCAATGATACTCGTCGATGCCACGTCCACGCCGCCGCCAATCAAGCCGCCGGCGAGGGGTAGCATTTTCCCGAGGTTGATGATACCTTTCTCGCCGAACTTCGTGATAAATCTGAAGCCGACCTTCTGGTTGATCTTCACGAGTGCCGACCCGGGAATCTTCTTGATTGCAACCTCAAGCGATTTCGTCCCAGTCTTGATGAGCCCCATTTTGACAAGATCACTCGCCGTCGCACCCGTGAGGCACATGTAGATCATCGTCTGAACTTGGTCGGACGTAACGTCATAGCCACCAATCTTCGCGATGCAGGCGATCATGCGCATCTGAACGTACATGACGCTGCTTATGTTCGCGGGAATTGCGACCGGAAGCGTAATCAAGCCCCCGAGCCCGGTGACGAAACCTGAGGTTCCGCATTTCATGACCCGCCACTTTGCGAGTGCCCTCGCGGCATCATCGGGCGACTTCGCCTTTCCCGTGTAGTCAGCAACCATCTCGTCGACCGAACGACTCACCTTAGGGACGCCATTCAGCGCGCTCCTGTAGATGGTATCGAGCAGCTTGCCGGCCGATTCCTCATCGATGGGAATCTCGAAGCCTTTGGCCTTTTCAACCGTTTCCTTCTCTCCCGCCTTCTTAGCCATGGCTCTTCCTTTCTCGCAGCTTTACTTTCTCAATGACCCTTGCAAATTCTGCGAACCGTCCATCAATCTTTGGACATTTTACCTCGCGATTTATAGCGACGATTCAGCTGACAGCTGATTTGCGACCGCAGTGGATGATGGGCTCGCAAGTTGGCCTATGTCCTGTTGGTGGGTCCTTATGGAATCTATTGCGATGAGCTGGCATGGGGGCTGGCGATCGCGGCCTGCATCCCCGTGTTGCTGGCGGCGGCACTCTCACGCCAAACGCTTGCACATTCGGATTGCTACACAACGAATGAAACATATTGACGTGGGGCGCTGTTCATTCAGAGTCCGCCCCCTCGCCTCATCCTCAAAAGGCTCGTCGAAGCCTAGCCCACCGTGACGGATTCCCCGGTAAAGGTGCTAACGAGCAGCAAAACAAAGAACACAAGGTAGCCGATGCTCAACAGGTAGGCGGTAACCAAAAAGACAATCCATCCCACATCGGTCTTGCCGTCGGCATGGCGTTGCTCGCGATTGCGGCAGAGCCAAATCGTCACGCCAATGGCCACGATCAGCAACACGAGTGCCGCTGCCGCCAACCCGGCAAGCGCAAACATAACGCCAATGCTCACAGCAATAACCGGAAGCAACAACAAGCCGCATCCACACCCACCGGGACTATAAACGGCAGACTGTCGGCGTCGCCCCATCATCACTCCAACCTCAACATCTTTGAACACTACAATGCGATAGCCTGCTGAACAGGAACGATCTTATCCAGTTCCGGTTCGATGCGCCTCTTTTCCGCCTCGAGGTCAAACGCTATCTGGGCGCGCAGCCAATAACCATCCGTTAGGCCAAAGTAGCGGCAAAGGCGAAGATCGGTGTCAGCCGTAACACGACGCCTTCCCAAAATAATCTGCCCAATACGCTGTGCCGGAATCCCGATCTCCTTAGCAAGACGATATTGAGAAATGCCCATAGGAACAAGAAATTCCTCTTTGAGAAGTTCACCAGGAGTCACCGGTGACAGCAAATCGGGCGCGGTCTCATCACTTGTGATAATCGACGATTTCGACATTCCAAGCCATCCCCTGTCTCCACTCAAAGCAGACC
>CAJJVE010000038.1:0-11632 GCA_905196265.1 uncultured Collinsella sp.
AGAGCGCTTGACTGGCAGTCAAGAGGTCAGGGGTTCGATCCCCCTCGTCTCCACCATCGTGAATGCAAGGCCACTCGATTGAGTGGCTTTTTTTATTTGCGATATCTTTTGATCCCCATTTGGGGAGAGACACCAAATGGGGATGTTCCAAAGTCGGCAGATTGAAACCTGTCCCTAAATACGAGGTTGTGCGCCAGCCTCTTCATCTACTCCAAAAAATTCATAACCAGCGAGACCATGGACTCTTTTTCTTCAGGTCTCGACTCAGCAATCATGAGCGCGACAGCAACAAGCGTGCTGTCTGCGATTCGTTTGTCTAAGCCGCGAAAAAGCAGTCCGTTGCGATCTAGATAGTAGAGAAAGAGACTGCATCCGATTCGCTTGTTTCCATCGAGAAATGAATGGTTTTTGATGATAAGGTACAACAGATTTGCTGCTTTTTCCTGTACGGATCGATAAAGGTCTTGGCCACCAAACGACTGGTTGATTACCGAGATACTGCTGCGGAAGGACTCATCTTTTTCTACGCCAAACAGGTCGCTCGTAAATCGGCTGCGCATTTGGGCTATTAATCTCATACAGAGCTCGTATTCGAGTGTGTATACCCCAGTTTGTCCCTTGGGCCGATCAATGGATTCACGATCGTACTCATCGAGCAGTTTAAAGACATCTATAATAGCTCTCAACGATATCGAGTATCTCACGAGAGCCGAGGTCCTCGGGTAGACGTTCGATAATCTGAGCGACTGTCCCTAGTTGCTCGAGTCTACGTTCGTTTTCAACGTGTCCTTGAATAATAAACTTGTTGAGCACATTGGTTGCCCAGCGACGGAATTCAACACCGCGTTGAGATTTAACGCGGTATCCAATGGACAATATCATGTCTAAGCTGTAATGATCAGTTTGATATCTTTTGTCGTCAGCAGCAGTTGTCGCAAATTTTGCGACAACTGAATCATCGTCGCTTAATTCCTCTTTTAAAGCGTTGTTGATATGCTTGCCGATTGTTTTGACATCCCTATCAAACAGCGCTGCCATCTCATTTCGGGTCAGCCATACAGTTTCGCTTCCTTTGTCAATCACAACAGGAATCGTGACCTCTCGGTCGTTGGATTCAAATAGAACAATCTGATTTCCATTCATTTTCGCGCTCCACATCAATCCATTGGGCACATGCATGTCCAATTCGATACTCGATTGTCTGCCGAACTTTATGGGTGCCGGCCAGCAGGGGCGCGTACCTGCCTAAGGGCTCTGAGTGACGGTCTCTGTGAATAAAGCATCCATCTCGCCGATACGTACCATTGGGGGCCTCCGTACCGGCTCACGTTGCCCGTATACCTTTGGCCCTATATTATCAGATATAGAACGCATGTTCTATATCTATTCCCCTCTATTTTCTGAGAGCCTCGTACTGGGAGACGGAATCGTCAACCTCGCCCGATAAACCTTACGCCCACATCTAGCTGCATCCCAAAAGTTGTCCAACAATCTGCCGCAAAATGCGTTGACTCTGTAGTCAGGCGTGTCTATTGTGTGATGAGCATCCTCGCAATGCGACGCCCGCGCCCACCCCGCAAAAAGTTGCGCAATTACCTTCCCGGTTTTGTACAAAGTTTGTTAGCCAAACATAATGGTTTGAGCAATTCATGCCGCAAGCAATACAACTCAGGCAGTGCTCACTAACCCGCACACCCCCATAAACCTGCGGCAATGTGCGTCAGACGGCACAATATCCCCCATAACCACGGCAAATAAACAATATGTTGCATAACACACCCCAAAACGTATGGGCTGCCTGCTGTGCTAGGATAACTAACGTTACATGGGTTCAACTGTGCACACGGCTCCAGCAAGCCGCAAAGCGCAGGGTCGATCGGCATCCGGCCGTAACGGCGGTGCTAGAAAAACCACGAGCTCCAATAGAGTAGTCATGCATATCGCATCGAATGACTTTGTTCTTGTCTAAGTGCAAGCTGCTATTTCGATTCGATATTTCATGACAAACGTGCAGCAGTCCTACAGCTGTTTGCATGCGGTCCAGTTTTGTTCCCGCTTGACTGGGCCGCACGCAGCCAGCTGGGGACGCGGTCTTTTTGCGATACACGTCCGCGTCTCTAGCAACTGCACTTATACATACCGTTCACGGTGGGGCAGAGCCACGTGCTTGTCTAACTGGGCTCAGGGTTTGAATATGGAGCGCCTTCGCGCACAAGCGCCCTGGCGAAGCCATACCCAAACCCCGTGAGCCACACGTAAGACAGCAAGGGGGGTGGTGCTCGTGTGGTATGTGATCCAGGTCATTAACGGTCGCGAAGACGTAATGCGCGAGCGCATTGAGCATATGGTGCCGGCTGGCGCCATGCAGGAGCTCTTTTATCCCCAATTTGAAACCGAGATCAAAGTGCACGGCGAATGGGTCAATACGATCAAGCCGCTTTTTCCCGGATATCTAATCTGCGATACGGCAGATCCCCGTACCGTGCAACAGTATCTGCTACGTATGGACGACTTTGCCCGGGTGCTATCCCAGGACGGTCAGTTTGTGCCGCTGGCAAAAGAAGAGGTCCAGCTTATTGACAGCTTTACGCATGCAGGAGACCGCGTAGTGCCCATGAGCGAGGCCCTAAAAGACGGTGATCAGGTCGTAGTGACGGCAGGTCCTCTGCTGGGCCATGAGGGCCTTATCAAAACCATTAACAGACGCAAGAGCACTGCTTATTTGGAGCTCGACCTGTGCGGCCGACGCGTAACTACGCGCGTTGGCCTTGCTGTGCTTTCGGCCGAGCAGCGCGTAATACGAAACCTTAAAAAGGCGATCGCCTAACTGCGGGCGACTGTTTAACGGGACAGGGAGGATCCCCGGGGGCGGGGACGTAGGCAACGGTACGAATAGGGAAGAGAAGAACTTATTTTGAACACTGAATCCAAGAGTGCAAAGCAAAAGGGAAAGCTGAGCGCCTTCGAACCGTACGCGCTGATGGTATATGACTTTGCTGCAACCTTTTTCGCGGTGTTTATTGCATCGTGGGGAACGCAGCATTGGGCTACCTTTAGTGGGGCTGCCGGCGCATGCCCGGCAATTGCTGTTCTCGCGGCTATCAACGTCATCGTTTTCTGGTTCTTCCACATGTATAGCAGCCTGTGGCGCTATGCGAGTATTTCCGAAGCTGGCTGCATCGTTGCCGCAGTAACTGTTGGCTCTGTTATCGGCGACGTTATCTTTAGTGCTTTCTTTGGCAAGGGCATGTCGCTTCGCGAGGATGTCATGGCTTGGGCCATTTTGGTCATCATCTGCGGTGGTGGCCGTTTTGGTATCCGCGCTATGTACGGCAGTCAGCTCTGGCGTTTTAAAAGCAAGTCCGACGCGCACTTACCGCGTACGCTCATCGTGGGTGCAGGCGAGACCGGCTCGCTCACCATCAAGCGTATGCTCAACGGGGATCCAGATATGATCGGTGACCCTGTTGCCGTAGTGGATGATGATCCTAATAAACAGAACCAGCGCATTCACGATATTAAGGTTTGCGGCACCTGCGAGGACATTCCTGCTATTGCACAAGATTGCGAGGCAGAGCAGATTGTCGTCGCCGTACCGAGTTCTACGCGCGAAGAGCGCCAGCGCATCTACGACTTCTGTATGAAAACGGGCCTTAGGGTTCTCACACTGCCCAATGTCCGGGATATTCCGCAGGACGGCTTGGGCAGGGTTGCCCTTCGTGAAGTTGAGATCAGCGATTTGCTTTCCCGTGAGGAGAAATCGCTTGATTTGAATCAGATGGGTTACGTTTCTGGCAAACGCATTCTGGTTACGGGCGGTGGCGGATCGATCGGCTCCGAGCTTGTGCGTCAACTTCTTCCGGCTAAACCGTCCCAAATCGTGTTGTTCGACATTTACGAGAACACGACCTACGAGCTATATCACGACATCATCAAGGCCGCTCATGATCAAGGCACTGATATTCAAGTCTATATCGGCTCCATTACGCATCTTCCAGCGATTACCAAGGTCTTCGAGAAGTACCATCCTCAAGTTGTTTTCCACGCTGCAGCCCACAAGCATGTTCCTCTTATGGAACACAATGCCCGTGAGGCAATCGAGAATAACGTTTTTGGCACGCTCAACGTCGTTCGCCTTGCCGATAAGTATCAGTGCAGCCACTACGTGCAGATTTCTACCGATAAGGCTGTTAATCCGGCCAACGTTATGGGTGCAACCAAGCGTATGGACGAGATGATCGTTCAGTATTACGCGGCCAACAGCAAGACTATCTTTACCGCTGTCCGTTTTGGCAATGTTCTTGGTAGCCACGGTTCGGTCATCCCGCTGTTTAGGCGTCAGCTTCGCGAAGGCGGTCCCATCACCATTACGCACAAGGACATTACGCGTTACTTCATGACCATTCCCGAGGCAAGCAAGCTGGTCATTACCGCAGGTGCGTTGGCTCACGGTGGTGAGATCTTTGTTCTGGACATGGGTGAACCGGTCAAGATCTACGACCTTGCCGTGAATCTCATCACGCTTAGCGGCCTTAAGCCTGGCAAGGACATCGAGATTAAAGAAGTTGGCCTGCGGCCCGGTGAAAAGATGTACGAGGAGCTTCTTATGGACAATGAGCAGCTTCTGCCCACCGAGCACTCCGAGATTCGCATCTCAACGGCCGAGGCTGACAGGATGGAAGAGATCAAAGGCAAGCTTCAGAAGCTTCACGACTGCCTCGATAGGGACAACGACACGGTTAAGTCCGTTCTTGCCGAGGTTGTACCTACGTATCATCCGCAGTTTAACGATTAAGGATAAGGAGTCACGATGGATATCAAGCCCTTTGAGAATAAGGTTTGGCTAAGCTCGCCGACCATGCACGGCGGTGAGCTCAAATACATTACCGAGGCATATGAGACCAACTGGATGTCGACGGTAGGCGAGAATATCAACGAAGTCGAACGCCAAATGGCCGAAAAGATTGGTTGCGGCTATGCCGTTGCGCTTTCTTGCGGTACTTCTGCACTGCATCTTGCCATGAAGCTCGCTGGAATTAAACCCGGTGATGAGGTCCTTTGTAGTGATATGACGTTCGACGCTACGGTGAACCCAGTTGTTTATGAGGGTGGCGTCCCTGTATTTATCGATACCGAGCGTGATACCTGGAACATGGATCCCGTCGCCTTGGAGAAGGCTTTTGAGCTGCATCCGACTGCCAAAGTTGTTGTGGCTGCACATCTATATGGCACTCCCGGCAAAGTTGAAGAACTTCGTTCAATTTGCGATGCGCACGGGGCTATCCTTGTTGAGGATGCTGCTGAGTCACTTGGTGCCACGTATAAGGGTCGTCAGACAGGCACGTTTGGTGACATTAGCGCCATTAGCTTTAATGGTAATAAGATCATTACCGGTTCCGCTGGTGGCATGCTTTTGACGGACAGCAAAGAGGCAGCTGATAAAACGCGCAAATGGTCGACCCAGTCGCGCGAGGCCGCTCCCTGGTACCAGCATGAGGAGCTTGGTTATAACTATCGCATGAGCAATGTAATTGCAGGCGTGGTGCGTGGCCAGATTCCGTATCTTGAGGAGCATATTGCCCAAAAGAAAGCTATTTACATGCGTTACAAGGAGGGCTTGAAGGGTCTTCCTGTTAGCATGAACCCTTATGATCCCAGCGTATGCGAGCCGAACTTCTGGCTTTCTTGCCTGTTAATAGACCCTGACGCAATGTGCAAACAGGTTCGAGGCGAGAGCGAGGCACTTTACGTAAGCGAACCTGGAAAGAGCTGCCCCACCGAAATCCTTGAGGCTATTGCTGCCATCAATGCCGAGGGCCGCCCCATTTGGAAGCCTATGCACATGCAGCCTATTTATCGCATGAATGCTTTTGTGACGCGCGAGGGCAATGGTCGAGCTAAGACCAACGCTTACATTTCTGGCGGCGCTACGGGTGCGGACGGCTTGCCTTTGGATGTTGGTGCCGACATTTTCCATCGTGGCCTTTGCCTGCCCTCTGACAACAAGATGACGCCCGAGCAGCAGGACGTAATCATCGAAGTGATTAGGCGTTGTTTTGAGTAAGCCGGGTAACGAGACGTTCTACCAGCGTCACGGCAAGAGGGCGATCGACCTGTGCCTGTCGTTGATGTTGTTCATCCTCTTCTGGTGGGTGCTGGCCATCGTGGCCGTGCTCGTGCGCGTGAAGCTGGGCAGCCCTGTGCTGTTCAGGCAGCCGCGCCCGGGCAAGGATGAGGAAATATTCTACCTCTATAAGTTTCGCACCATGACTGATGAGCGCGACGCCGAGGGCAACCTTCTGCCTGACGACGTGCGTCTTACTAAGTTCGGTAAGGCCTTGCGTTCGACGAGCTTGGATGAGCTACCAGAGGTGTTTAACATCGTACGAGGCGAGATGGCTATCATTGGGCCGCGCCCGCAGCTGGTGCGCGATATGGTGTTCATGACGTCTGAGCAGCGCAAACGCCACCTGGTGCGCCCGGGTCTTTCCGGCTTGGCACAGGTTAACGGCCGCAATGCCATTGCTTGGGACGATAAGCTTGCCTATGACCTTAAGTACATTGAGCGTATTACCTTTGTCGGCGACATCGCCATCTTCTTCAAGACCATCGCCAAGGCCTTCGTGAAACAGGAAGGCATTACCGAGGACGGCATGGCCACCGCCGCCGACTACGGCGACTATCTGCTGGCCGAAGGTCGTGTGACGCACGAGGAATACGCTCAGAAACAGAATTATGCGAGGGGGCTGTTAAGCAATGTCTAATGACCTGAAATATTCCGTATTGATGTCTCTTTATAAAAATGAGCTACCCGAGCATTTTAGAGTGGCCTTTGAAAGCATGGTTAAGCAGTCCGTGCCCCCTGAACAAATCGTGATTGTCGAGGATGGTCCACTCCCAGAGGAACTCATCTCCCTGATCGAAGGATTCTCCGCCGACTATCCGAAAGTAGTCACCGTCGTTGTAAACGAGAAGAATATTGGACTCGGCTTGGCATTGAATAAGGGGTTGGGGTTCTGTCGTAATGAGCTCGTAGCGAGAATGGACACAGACGATATTTCGCTGCCTGGCCGATGCGAGAGGCAATTAGATGAGTTTGCGAAGAATTCAGATCTAGCCTTAGTTGGATCCAATGTCGACGAGTTCATTGGTTCACCGGATAATATTGTTTCAACGCGTCGTGTTCCTTCGGACTACGCCGATATTTATGAGTTTGCGAAGAGGAGGAGCGCTTTCAATCATCCAGCTGTGATGTACAAGAAGTCCTCCGTCCTTTCCGTTGGTGGTTACTCTGATCTGAGAAGAAATCAGGATGTAGATTTGTTCGGCAGGATGCTTTATTCCGGGCTTAAGGCAATGAATATCGACGAATCATTGTTGTTGTTCCGCTCTGGCGATTCTCTCGC
Organism: uncultured Collinsella sp.; assembly: GCA_905196265.1. Lineage (GTDB taxonomy): Bacteria > Actinomycetota > Coriobacteriia > Coriobacteriales > Coriobacteriaceae > Collinsella. Next base: position 7,407 of record CAJJVE010000038.1, read on the forward strand.
GAAGAGGCGGCGCAGCTGGGCTAACACCTCAAGCTATATCGAGGTGATTAAGAAATTCTGGAAGATGGGGTATTCCAGTTTCATCGATTTTGCTTTAGTGGCAGCTGCTCAGAGTTTTATGTTCCTTTGCCCGAATTGCGTGCAGCATCTTCTTTACAAGACCTTTCTACGATAATTGGCAAGGTGGGGAAACCATGAAGTTTTCCATAGTGTGTCCTGTCTATAATTCCGAGAAGTATTTATCCGCAGCAATAGATAGTGTGCTTGAACAGGATTACATAAACTGGGAATTAGTTCTTGTCGATGATGGCTCTTTAGACAATAGCCGCGAAATTATGAGCGAGTACGCCGAGCGCGATTCCAGGATTCGCTTGGTTCATCAGGATAATTCTGGACCCGGAGCTGCTAGGAACGCCGGTATCGAACATTCAACTGGCGATTACCTTGTTTTTCTTGACTCTGATGATCGATTAGTTCCAAATTACCTTTCCCGTTTGGAACCTCTCGCAAACGCAAATGACCTTGTCTTTATTGACGTTCTTCAAGTTGACGAATACGGCAATGCCATTGCAAGGGAAGAGATGTCGAAGTTTTCCCATTTAGATAAAGATCGTCTATTGCGATGGCAACTTACTGGAAAAATTCCTTGGGGCGGTGTTCGTAAGGCCGTTAGTAGAGAGCTGGTTAATTCGTACAATATTCGATATTCCCAAATTGATGTCGGCGAAGAGGCTATTTTTAGTTTCAGAGTTCTTGATTCTGCCAAGAAATTCGCTTTTTTAGAGGGCTCCTCTTACCTCTATTTCAACAGAGCAGACAGTCAATCCAAGAAACGAATTGAAGATCCTTGGGGACCGACCGTAAAAGTCCTTAGGGATTATTTGGCAGGGACGAACAGGGAAGATATGTATCACGCTCTGGTATCTTTCGATGTTACTGCGACGATAGTGAGCGTTGACAGAATAACTGAAATGTTTACAAGTTCGGAGCGTAGGGCAAAGGCTCGTGAACGGCTTTTGGCCTGTAAGGCAGCGTGCGGTGGATTATCTCAGCTTGATTTCGATTGTTTGACGAATAAAGCGAGATTAATGCTTCCTTTCGTTTTTCTTGGCTGGGCATGGCCTATCACAGTTGCAAGTCGACTGAAGAGTGTGCTTTCCTCCATCCGGCCGTGAATTTATATAAGCCTTCTATCCCATTACCAGAATGGATTGATGTTTTGAAAATCCTATTCGTAACAAGCTCTTGTTCTGACAATAAATATAGCTCAATCCTTAAAATGCGAAAGTCACCGGTCCTAGATCCACAACAGAAGTTCTTCCGTCTTTTGATGGAAGGGGTCGCGAATGGTTCCAGCAATGAGGTAGATTGTCTGTCCATCCCGCCCATATCAGCCTCGACGATAGATCAGGCTGCCTTCAATGCCGAATGCGATGAACAAAACGGTGTTAGATATTTTTATCCGGCTTTTCGTAATGGTAAGTTTTCCAGGTATGCTACTACAGCATTTGCTTCGAGGAAATTCATCGCAAATTGGCTTGAAGAGAACAGTGGGGAAGACACAGTAATCGTGGTCGATCCATTGGTTGCCGTCGCCGCTTTCCCCGTAAGATCCTTTGCGCAGAAAAAAGACGTTTTAGTTGTTGCGGTTGTCACTGATTTACCGATGTTTGCTACGAGGATGAAAGAAAGACGACAATCTGGACTTAAGGCATTGTTGGAGCGTGCCTATCAACGTTTCTCGCAAGACGAGACACTGAAATATGACGGCTATATATCCCTTACGCAGTCTATCGACGACGAGGTGAATCCGTCACATAAGCCTAGCATTATTCTCGAGGGTATTTCGAATGCTGAGGACCGTACTATCGAGGAGTTCTCAGATGATTTTGTCATGTACGCTGGCGGCATTTACGAAAAGTACGGTGTTAAAACGCTCGTAAAAGCATTCGAGGAAGGATGCGCTGGGCTTCAAACGGAGCTGCTTCTATTCGGTGAGGGAACTTACGTCGATGAATTGTTAGAGGAGGCGCTTCACGATACACGCATCAAGTACATGGGGTGTGTGCCTGCGGAAGAGGTGGTGAAGTTTGAGAAGAAGGCGAGGCTCCTTGTCAATCCACGGCCTTCTGATGAAACCTTCTCCAAGTATTCGTTCCCGTCGAAAACGATGGAATATCTGCTATCTGGTGCTCCAGTTGTTTCAACTCGGCTTCCTGGGATACCCGTGGAGTATTTTGATCACATGTTTGCGTTCGATGATGAAACCTCATCTGGTATGGGGAGCACCTTGAAGTCCTTGCTCACTCTTCCGGCGGATGAATTAAAGAAGAAGGGCGCTGATGGCCACGATTTCGTAATGCGCGAAAAGAACAACCTTGTTGCCGGGAAAAAAGTGTCAGCATTTTTGGCGGACATGCTTTCTTGCACGAACTAGGCGGAAATATGGAACTTGCTATTAGCCGACATTCCCTGTTCGAGAAACTGACTTTCGATTGGCTTTTCTTTAACATCTTCTGTCTGGATTTCGTCTACAAACTCCTCCCCGCATTCCCGATTCCAAGCAATATCATGGCCTTTGTCCCCGTTCTCATGGGTCTGATTTGCATACTCCCCAATATGCTTGAAGTGCGCTTCTTGCATAAAGGTTTTTCCATTTATATTGGGATATTGCTGCTTCTGCTGGGTTTTGCAGTGACCGGTAATGCGTTTCTCCAGAGGACGATATTGACGCCTAGCTTCCTTGTCTTAAATGTATTCTGCATATTTCTGTTCACGCGTGTCTGCATCGAAGACACTGTTGAACATCTGTCCTACATTTCAATTGCCGTCGGCCTTATAGCCGGATTGTACACATTACGGTTTGTTGGCGAGACCACAGATGAGATTGCGAACCAATACATGGCCGTGGGATACACTCTTTCTCTTCAGGCCATCATTCTTTTCGAGTGTAATAAACGAAGCAAGTCTAGGACGCTACTTGTCCTTGCTTCTATTTTTACCGCCCTTGTCCTTATCTTCGGCAATCGTGGCGCGCTGCTCGTTATTGTGGCGTATTTTATTATCACATTTGCATTCGTGGCTCGACGCACTATGAGTAGGGGTAAGTTCATCCTTGTCACGTTTAGCTTGATACTCCTTCTTACAATCCTAATCTTATTTTACAGCGATATAGTCAACGCAATATATTCTGCGTGCACACAGGCAGGGATTCAGAGCAGGACGATTGATAAATTGGCTGGCAATTCTTTCTCTGAGAGTCGTGGTAGGGATTTAATTTATGACTCTGCTTTGAAAGTCATCCGAGCGGATCCTTTGACGCCTAAAGGAATAGGCTTTTTTACCACCGTGCACTTCAGTGACTTCTATATCAACGCCAATGCCCACAACATGTTCTTGGAACTGGTAATTGAATTTGGAGCCGTCTTCGGTTGCTTTATATTCGTCTGCATCTTGCTGCAAGCTTTTGCTAGCGTGAAGATGCGCGCCGTTATACCTTCCTCCGCTGCAACATCGCTTGCATTTTGCTTACTGCTGCAAGCGGTCATCCAGTTGATGTTCTCCTCGACCCTATATGCAAGCAACGAACTCTGGATAGGCCTCGTGCTTCTTTCCATTCTGAAAAAGGAGGGTGCGGATCAATGATTAAGGGTGAACTGGTTTTCCTTTCTTCCGTGCTTCAGTCCAAGGTTATTCGTGACTATTATTTGAAGAAAAACGGTCTTGAAAAAACCGTCATGAAATTCGACAGTTTCGGTGGCAGAAACGTTTCCGGGCCCGATGAAATTCAAGCCTATATTGCAAACGGTATTTCAGGGGGGGCGCCCGTTCTTTGTTGGACGTTTTGGAAGCATAGAGCTGTTTGTAACCGGAAAAATAAGACTTGGGGTTAAATATAAACTTCAGCAAAGCATCTCTGTGCTGAATTCTAATGCGGGCTTTTTTCCCAATGATTTTGAATATGCAAAGCGTTTTGCCGATTTGATGGTTAGCTCCATGCAAGTCAACGATGCCCTTGGTATTTGGTATCTGCCTTTCGAGGACTATGCGATACGGAATTGGATTAATCCGGATTCTAAGTTAACCGAGATTCGCTATCTTGAGCCCTGGTTTGCAGAAAACCCTTGGACCAGCGCCCTCAAAGGGAAAAGAGTGCTTGTTATCCATCCTTATGCCAGGTTGATAGAAAGCCAATATGAAAAGAGGGAGGTTTTATTCAAAAATGC
>CAJJVE010000039.1:0-11553 GCA_905196265.1 uncultured Collinsella sp.
CTCGATGCCGATGGGGTCGAGGCCGTTGGTGGGCTCGTCGAGCACGAGCAGGCGTGGCCGGGCGATTAGCGCCAGCGCGAGCCCCAGGCGCTGCCGCATGCCCATCGAGAAGCGCCCGGCGCGCTTCTTCCCGGTGTCCGCGAGGTCCACGGCGGCGAGCACCTCATCTACGCGACTCTCGGGAAGGCCCAGCAGCGTGGTGCGCACGCGCAGGTTCTCGCGCGCGGTGAGGTTGGGGTAGAGCGGCGCCTCCTCGATGAGGCTGCCGATTGCGTAGAGGTCCTCGCGACGCCAGGCGTGCCCGGCAAAGAGGATCTCCCCGGCCGTCGGCCGCAGCATCCCGCAGATCATCTTGAGCGTTGTCGACTTGCCGGCGCCGTTGGGGCCGAGCAGCCCGTACACCTCGCCCTCGCGGATATGAAGGCTCACGTCGGCCACGGCGTCCTGCGCCTGGTCGCCGCGGCCGAAGCGCTTGGTGAGCCCGCGCGTCTCGAGCATGTAACCCATGGGTTCGTCCTTTCTCTTCCGGGCGCGCGGGCCGAGTCGCCGTGCCCGCGCGCCTTGCCTTTCGGGTTCACCATCCATGGTGGGGCGCGTTTCTAACGAAGCTGTAACGGCCGTTGGGCTCTTTTGGCGCCAGCCCTTCTCGACCCGTACGCCACTCATGGTATGTTTATCGCGACAACAAGGACGGAGGTGCCCGTGGCACGCAATAAGTACCCGGAGGAGACGGTCGAGAAGATTCTCGACGTTGCCGAGCGGCTCTTCGTGGAGCGCGGCTACGAGCACACCACGATGATCTGAAGAGCAATACGCTAAACCGAAAAAGGTAATCGAAGCCGTGCCTGTGGACTTATCGAGGGTCGAGATTCCCGCCCCATCCATCGGCACCCAGCAGAAGGTCGTCGACATCCTCGACCGCTTCGACTCCCTAACGAAATCGCTCACCGACGGTATCCCCGCCGAAATCGAGGTACGCCGGGCGCAGTACGGGTGCTACCGCGACCGCCTGCTCGACTTCCGAAACTAAGTGAGAATAAGTTATCGGTACGCTTTTTTATAAAATGTAAAAAAGTACCCCCATAACTGATAAAATGGACACTGAAAAAAAGGGGTGCATCTTGCGTATATACCGACGTGAAAAGTATCTGAAGCGAATGCGTGGTTTCTACCACGATGACGGGATGATCAAGGTGATCACCGGTGTTCGCAGATGCGGTAAATCCTGTCTCATGCAATCAATCGCAGACGAGCTTGTGGAATCCGGCGTAGCGAGCGACCACATCATCTATATCGACCTTGACTCACGGGAGAACAGGAAGGTCAAGACGACCGATGAGCTCGAAAATCTGATTGACATGTCGACCCCAGCAGACACTGAGGGGACGAAGTACCTCTTCATCGATGAGATTCAGAACGTAGAGGAATTCGAGCTGCTCATCAACGGCTACCGGACAGATGGCGGTTGGTCCATCTTCATTACCGGTTCGAATTCATATCTGCTTTCTGGGCAGCTTGTTACAAAGCTGACGGGTCGCTATATCGAGTTCGAGGTGTTCCCACTCGACTTTGCGGAATATATCGATATGAAGCGTTTTCTCGGCAAGCCTGTCAATGACGTTCTCGTGGGAGAGTTTACCGAGTACCTGACCCTTGGAGGATTTCCCAAAGCGTTGGAGTATGAGGGCGAGGATGAAAAGCGCACCTATATCAAGAGTGTTATTCATGAGATCTTTGAAAAGGACGTCAAACATTCGAACAAGATTAAGAATGTCTCGGTTTTCGATGCCGTCCAGACGTATCTCATCAACAACTTTGGTGCGCCGACGAACCTGAAGAACCTCCTTGCGTACTTCAATGATGTCGAGAAGATTCCCATCAAGCGCGAAACGCTCAATCGGTATATCCAGATTCTTGTTGACGCGAAGATCCTTTATCGCTGCTCGAGGTTCGATCTCAAGTCTCGGCGATCGCTTATCCGCGAAGAGAAGTACTACCTGGCTGATCCCGGCTTCTATTTCGCCATGAACACGGATGCGAGGATTAACTACGGGCCGGCGTTGGAGAACGTGCTCTACCTCTATCTTGCATCGCGTGGGTACGAGCTTTCTGTGGGCCGTATTGGGAAGCTCGAGTGTGACTTTATCGCTCGTAGGCGCAATGCTTACGCCTACATCCAGGTCTCTATGTCGATTGCCGACAGAGGCGTCGAGGAGCGCGAGTACAGGCCGTTCGGCCACATCAGGGATGGGTATCCGCGCTACTTGTTCACGCTTGATCCTCTATTGCAGGAGAGGGATGGCGTCAGGCACCTTAACATGGCGTCGTTTATGCAAGATGGCGGTGATCTTATTTGAGCGGCGGCCAGATTCTTTTGCTCCCTAGTGCGCAAACAGTGCGGGCATCAAATGAGGACCATTGCCTCGCGTAGAATCGATAGATTGAGGACTTGTTTTGATGTTGACAAGCTTTTGGCCAGTGACTCCTATTGCCGAGTGGGAATAGCTGAAACGAGGCGATTGAATAACTCCGTACGTTTTGGTTAAAACAAAAAATATGCCGCGCGCCTGCGGCATGAGGGAGGGAGATTTCTATGAATATCGTTGTATTGAGCGGCAGTCCGCGTAAGGGCGCCAATACCGACACCATGGTTGAGGCGTTTGCCGAGACCGCGCGCGAGGCCGGCCATACGGTCGAGGTCATCCGCGTTGCCGGCAAAAAGATCGCTGGTTGCTTGGGGTGCCAGTATTGCTTCGCCCATGAGGGCACTTGCGTGCAGAAGGATGACATGGCCGACGTGATCGAGCCGCTGAAAGGCGCCGACATGGTTGTCTTCGCTTCGCCTATCTACTGGTTTGATATCACTGCGCAGGAGAAGGCCGCCATCGACCGCCTGTACGCCTTCGGTGCTACGGGCTTCCCGTTCACCAAGACGGCCCTTTTGCTCGATAGCCACAGCGAGGGCGTCTATGATGCGGCGATCGCTATGTACAAGTCAGCCTGCGCGTACTGCAAGTGGGAGGACCAGGGCATTGTCACCATCAGCGGTATGACCGAGCGCGACAGCATGGCCTCCTCGCCCAAGTTGGAAGAGGTGCGAGAGCTCGCTCGCAAGCTCGCCTAAGGGCAAGAAGAACGCATGGCAATCGGTGTTGGTGGAAAATGCTTGCTATCCTTACCAAGAGGAATGCTGATTGCCATGCGTTGATGCTTCCGCGGACAATTCCGGCGTGCTAAAACGCCTTCTCGCTCAAGAATTCCCTGAACGCGGGGATGTCAAAGCCAACGAGGCCACGTCCCCGCTCTCCGATGACGCCGTCCTCGAGGAGGCGGCGTTTGTATTGGCTTGCGTAGTTGCTGGCGACGCCCATGCGTTTGGCTACCTCCGAGACCCTGCTGGGGCCAGAATCGGGCAGCATCGCGAGTAAAAACTCAATGTCTTTATCGGAAAGCTCCCGATAGGTCGTTTCGAGAATTCGATCGCGCAGCTCCATGCGGGCAAGCAGAGAACCCTGCTGGACATCAGGTGCACTGATTTTGGGCGAGTTCTCCGAAACATCCCATGTGCGATATCCGACGAGCTGCATCATATAGGGAAATCCGCCGACGGCCTTCACGGCATCCTCGAGCGCTTCTGGCGTGATTGAGCGGCCTCCGGCCTCAACGGTTTTGCGGAATGCGTTTGCAATTTCAACGTCAGTGATTCGTCCCAACTGATGATATTGGGAACGCCTGAGAAACGAGACGGAATCGTTACGCAGCAACGCCGATACTTTGTAGGGCAGTCCTGCCATGAGTAGGGCAACTTTTTTACCTTCGCGTACAAAGTGCTGGTAAACAGAGGCAAATTGAAGCATTTCTTCGAGATCGACGGTGACTTCATCGATGGTGATGAGAAGTCCGATGTCATGTTTTTCGAGTTGCTTAAAGATGCCATTCATGCGCGTGCGCCAGTTGCCCTGAGCCTCTTGAGCATATGTCCAATCGATGCCCACTGGGCCAATTTGAACACCGTTTATGTGCGCGTGAGGCTGTGAGAGGTAGCTATCTGCGGCTTCTTTGGTTCGCTCGATAATATCTTCGAGCATGCCTGGCATGGCGGAGACATTTGCTGCGATCCAGTCGTGTTCAAGCGCCGTTTCTGAAAGGAGCGAGAGAAGCGCCGTCTTGCCCGTTCCCCTTGCGCCAGTAAAAATGGTCGACAGGTTGGGATCTCCCGGGCCGTTGATAAAGCCACGGTTGATGTCACGCAGGATATGCTCGCGACCCGCTAGAAAGGGAGGGACGCTTCCGAACGTCGGGGTAAAGGGGTTCTTGCTGTACTCCATGGTAGCTCCTTTGCATGTTTTGCTAACTTTTGCAAGTTTTGCTAACGACTGGCCAAAGGGCATCGTAGCAGTGACGCTGACATTTTTTACGCAGAAAAATAAGCAGAAATCAATTTATCTGCGTTAAAAAATAGTTGAGAAGAAAAACGACGAGTCCCGGGCGCAATGCCGTTGCGTTCCGGGCCTCGTCGCTTTGCGAAGTATCTAACGATCTCGTTGCCGTGGTACCTAGTCAAACAAGCTCGGCATGTCGTTTTCTTTCATGAGGGCACCGGCAGAGGGGAGGCTCTGCGCGGTAAACTTCTCGGCCGAGACGCCGGCGCCAAGGATTTCCTCGGTCGTGCCGACGGTGGTGACCGAGCGGCCCTTCTTGGCCGTAAAGGCCTGGACACCCTGCGTGTTGGTAGTCGTCTTGGTCTTGAGCAGCGACGTGTTGAAGTTCATCAGGCGATAGTCGCTCGAGACCAGCGCGATGTCGCGATCTTCCTTGAGCACCTGGGCATACAGCAGCTTGCTGCCGCCGTAGATGGCGTTCTTGAGGCGTTTGCGGTTGGTCTTGGTGACGTATCCAGAAAGCGCGACGCGCACCACGCGGCCGTTCTCAAAGACAAACAGCACGTCGGCCTTATAGTCCTCGGGGTCGATGACCCAGATGACGCTCTCGTCGGGCTCCATCTCAAGATCGGTGGGCAGATACGAGCCCAGCTGTGCCGACTTGGTATCCTCAAACGCCGCAACCTTGCACTTGTACACCTGGCTCTTGTTGGTAAAGACCAGCAATTCGTGGGTGTTGGAGGACGGAAACTCGATAAAGGGTTTGTCGCCGTCCTTGTACTTGAGCGTGGTCGCCTTCTTGAGCACGCGGTCTGTCATCTTCTTAAGGTAGCCATCGCGCGAGAGCATGATGGTGACCGGGTACTCCTCGACCTCGGGCTCCAAGCTTACTTCGATAACCTCATGGGGCTCAATCCTGCCCGTGCGGCGCGGCATCACGTACTTCTTGTTGACTGCGGCCAGCTCGTCGCTGATGACCTTCTTGATGTTCTCCTCGCTGGAGAGGATCTCCTCAAGCTCGGCAATCTCACCCTCTAGCTTGGCGATGTCCTTGGTGCGGTTGAGGATGTACTCCTCGTTGATGTTGCGGAGTTTAAGCTCGGCAACAAACTCGGCTTGGGTCTCGTCGATGTCGAAGCCGCGCATAAGGTTGGGCACGACCTCGGCTTCGAGCTTGGTACCGCGGATGATGGCGATGGCCTTGTCGATATCGAGCAGGATCGCCTCGAGGCCGTGCAGCAGGTGCAGGCGCTCGGACTTTTTGCCCAGGTCAAAGTTAATGCGGCGACGCGTGGACTCAATACGCCACTTGACCCACTCGTGCAGGATCTGGCGCACGCCCATAACGCGAGGGTAACCATCGACCAGCACGTTGAAGTTGCACGAGAACGAATCCTGCAGCGTGGTCGAGCGATAGAGCTTGGCCATGAGCTTGTCGGGGTCGACGCCGCGCTTAAGGTCGATGGCGATGCGCAGGCCCGAGAGGTCGGTTTCGTCGCGGATATCGGCGATCTCCTTGACCTTGCCCTCCTTGGAGAGCTTGACGATGCGCTCGATGATGACATCGGTCTTGGTGGTGTAGGGGATCTCGTAGACCTCGATGATGCGCTCTTCGGGAATCCAACGCCAGCGGGAGCGGATCTGGAAGCTGCCCAGGCCGGTCTCAATAATCTTCTCCATCTCCTCGCGGTGGTAGATGATCTCGCCGCCGGTCGAGAAGTCGGGCATGGGCATGTACTCGAGCAGGTCGCAGTCGGGATCCTGCAGGTAGTGCATCGTTGCGGTACAGACCTCGTTGAGGTTGAAGCCGCAGATGTCGGACGCCATAGCGACGCCGATGCCCTTGTTGGCCGAGACGAGGATATTGGGGAACGTGGTGGGCAGCAGGCGCGGTTCCTTCATGGCGCCGTCGTAGCTGTCGACGAAGTCGACCGGGTCCTTGTCGATGTCCTTGAAGATCTCGGCGCTGATGGGGGAGAGCTTGGCCTCGGTATAACGTGAGGCGGCGTAGCTCAGGTCGCCCGAATAGTACTTGCCAAAGTTGCCCTTCGACTCCACGAAGGGGGCAAGCAGCGCTTCGTTGCCCGTCGCCAGACGCACCATCGTCTCGTAGATCGCGGCGTCACCGTGCGGGTTGAGCTTCATGGTCTGACCCACAATGTTGGCGCTCTTCTGGCGCTCGCCCTTGAGCAGACCCATCTTGTACATGGTGTAGAGCAGCTTGCGGTGCGAGGGCTTAAAGCCGTCGATCTCGGGGAAAGCACGCGAGACGTTGACGCTCATTGCGTAGGGCATGTAGTTGACCTCGAGCGTCTGTGTGATCGGCTGGTCGGTGACCTCGGAGTGCAGGCCGATGACGTTCTCGGCGTTGACCTGCTTTTTCTTTGGCTGGTTCTTCGTCTTCTTCTTTGCCACGATTTCCTCTTGAACTTCTTATGGGCCGTCGTTATCGATTTGCTGCTATTGCAGGTCCAGCTGGTCCAGGTATTCCTTGCCATGCTCGGAGATATGGCGCTTGCGGCCCGCCTCGTCGTTGCCCAGCAACAGGTTGAACATGGTCTCCATCTTGGTGACGTCCTCGGGCTCCACCTTGATCAGGCGACGCGTCTCGGGGTTCATGGTGGTGAGCCACATCATGTCCGGATCGTTCTCACCAAGACCCTTGGAGCGGTTGATGGAGCACTTTTGGTCACCAATCTCCTTGAGGATGCCGTTCTTCTCGAGCTCGGTGTAGGCAAAGTAGGTCTTCTCTTTGCAGTTGATCTCGTAGAGCGGCGACTCGGCGATATACACGTAGCCTTCGTCGATAAGCGTGGGCACCAGGCGGTAGAGCATGGTGAGCACGAGCGTGCGGATGTGATAACCGTCGACATCGGCGTCCGTACAGATGATGACCTTGTTCCAGTTGAGGTTGTCCAGGTCAAAGGCGCCGAGGTTCTTGATGCGCTTGTCTTTGATCTCCACGCCGCAGCCCAGCACGCGCATGAGGTCCATGATGATGTCGGACTTAAAGATGCGCGGGTAGTCCTCCTTCAGGCAGTTGAGGATCTTGCCGCGGACGGGCATAACGCCCTGGAACTCGGCATCGCGCGAGGTGCGAATGGCACCTGCTGCCGAGTCGCCCTCTACGATGTAGATTTCGCGGCGGCTCTTGTCCTTGGAGCGGCAGTCGATGAACTTCTGCACGCGGTTGGCCATGTCGGTCTTCTGCTGCAGGTTGGTCTTGATGCTCTGGCGCGTCTTCTCGGCATTCTCGCGCGAGCGCTTGTTGATGAGCACCTGCTCCATGATCTTGTTGGCGGCGTCTTTGTTCTCGATCAAGTAGGTCGAGAGGCGTTCCTTAAAGAATGCCGTCATGGCCTGCTGGATAAAGCGGTTATTGATGGCCTTCTTAGTCTGGTTTTCGTAGGACGTCTGGGTGGAGAAGCAGTTGGTCACCAGCACCAGACAGTCCTGGACGTCCTGCCATTTGATGCCGCTCTCGTTTTTGTTGTACTTGCCCTGTTGCTTAATGTAAGCATCGATGGCGCTGGTCAGAGCGCTGCGGGCCGCCTTCTCGGGTGAGCCGCCGTTCTCGAGCCACGATGAGTTGTGGTAGTACTCCTGCATCATGAAAGTGCGCGAGAAGCACATGCACGCGGTGATCTTTACATTGTAGTCGGGCAGGTCCTCGCGGTCGCGACCGCGGCGGTCGGCCTCGATAAAGAAAGGCTCGGTAAGGTAGTCGGTACCGACCTTCTCGAGCACATAGTCCTCGATGCCCTTGGGGTAGCAAAAGTCCTCTTCGGAAAACTCGCCATCGTCGCCCTCGATGCGCAGGCGGAAGGTCACGTTGGCGTTGACCACGGCCTGACGGCGCATGGTCTCGCGATACCAATCGTGGGGAATGCTAATCGAGGTAAAGACCTCAAGATCGGGGCGCCACTTGATAGTGGTGCCGGTGCGGTTCTCGTCGCTAGGCTCAATCTCGAGTGCCTTCTTTTTGGCGCCGACGACCTTGCCCTTCTTAAAGTGTAAGGAGTACTTGTTGCCGTCACGCCAGACGGTGACGTCCATGTACTCGGAAGCGTACTGGGTCGCGCACGAGCCCAGGCCGTTGGTGCCGAGCGAGAAGTCGTAGTCGCCGCCCTGGTTGTTGTTATACTTGCCGCCGGCATAGAGCTCGCAAAAGACAAGTTCCCAGTTAAAGCGTTTCTCGGAGGGGTTCCAGTCGAGCGGGCAGCCGCGGCCGTTGTCCTCTACCTGAATGGAGCCATCGCGAAAGGCGGTAAGGGTGATGAGCTTGCCGTAGCCCTGGCGCGCCTCGTCAACGGCGTTGGACAGAATCTCGAAGGCGGCATGCGCGCAGCCGTCGAGTCCATCCGAGCCAAAGATGACGGCGGGGCGCAGGCGTACGCGCTCCTCGTCCTTGAGCTGGCGGATACTGTCGTTACCATAGTTTGCGGTGTTTTTTGCCATACTCGCTCTCTCGGTGCTCCTTTGCTGCGTTTAAGTCATATAGATAGTCAAGGTAGCATAGCCCAGCCCACAGACGATTCCAACCAACACGAAATCCATCGAACAATCGTTCGATTAGATAATGAATGCTTGGAATGCGGGAGGGACCTGTCCTGTCCTATCCAAACATCTGCGGCAGGTCGATGAAGACGGTTCGATCGCTTTCGCCAGCTTCGAAGCCCGAACGGGAGAAGAATCCATAGCGATGGCACTTGAGCCCCGTTGCCTCGACTTGGGTGATTTCCTCGTCGACCATTTTTTGCGTGACGGGGGATTTGCGGAACTTTGCTTCGTAGAATGCGTAGCCCTCGGGGTCTTGCGTTACCACATCGAATTCGCCGCTCGTTTTGTTTGCGGGATCGTCGTACCAGTACTTGCCTATGGCGTCGAAAGCCGGTTCGATCTTGCCGGTCCTGTTCAGCCGCACGAGGTATTGACGGCAGATCTCCTCGAACATATGAGGAACGTAGTTTTCCTCGAAGTCTTGGGAGACGTGACGATCATAGAAGACTTCCGGGTCGAGCAGCTGACGTGCTGAGGCATTGCGGAAAACATAGCGATAGTAAAAGAGCGAAAGCGGATCCACTACAAAGTAGCCAGACTTGCGCTTGTTCGTAGGGTCGTTGATGGGTGCACGCTTTTGGACGATTTCGAGTGACATGAGCTTGTCGAGCACGTCTGCCATGGCCGGACCGCTCGAGACGTGCGACTGTGCCAGCACGTCCCCCCAACGGGAGTAACCTTGTGCGAGAGCCCCGAAAACTTCGTTGGCGTTGGTCATCTTCGAGATCTCGGCGTTGAGATAGGACGGCACCTCGCTTTCTAAGCGGGCGCCAGGTTCCGTGACGAGCTCGATGATGTTGTCGCGTACGCTTTGGGATTGATCGATGAGGCGATTGTAAAAGGGGATGCCGCCAAAAACGCTATAGAGCCGCACCTTGTCCTCGGGCGAGAACGCGGGATAGAACTTCGCAGCGTCAAAGTAATCCATGGGCTTAAGCTCAAGTGCGAGATCAATTCGCCCGTAGAGGGGGCTTTCATGCTCGATGAGGGATTTCATAATCTCAACGTAGGAGCCGCACAGGACAATGTTTAAACGTGAGTCTTCCCTGTGGGCGTCGATTGAGGTCTGAAGAATGCTGTCCAAGCCTTTAACCGCATCTCTCAAGTAGGGGTATTCGTCGAGAACGAGGGTAATGTTCTTGTCTTTGGCTTGGGCAAACAGAAATTCGATGAGCTCGCGGATGCCTGTGAAGGCGAGCGGAGGAAAGCTCAGCGCTTCAGCAACAAGGACGGACAGACTCTCGAGGTTGTCTGCCTCGGAGGTTTGGCGACACTCGTAATAGACCGTTGCGACGTCCGACAAATCGGTTAGCGCCTGCTTGATGAGCTCACTTTTTCCGACGCGACGCCTGCCGTAAATGAGAACATTGCGCTGCTCAGTTACTTTGAGCGTTTTCTTAATACGGGCGAGTTCACGCTCCCTGCCAATGAATTCCACTTACTCGGTTCCTTCCGACTCGGTTTTGTCCGAGTTAATTGTATCGCATGAATCAGTTTATGCTCGAGTTTACTCGGACAAAACCGAGTCGGTTCTGTCCGAGTAAGTTTGAATAGTGAACCGAAGTTGTAATGTCCGCATGGCGATGACGAATATGGTTTTCATAATGACAGATATAGTTGATATTGTCTGATATATGCAATATATTTCTGTCATGTTGCAACGGATATCTGTCCATTACTACGAAAGGAACTCCATGCCGGGCAAAAAGAACCTACGCATGAAGGCGGCGCGCGCGGCGGTTGGCCTTTCGCAAGCTGACTTGGCCGAGGCCGTGGGCGTTACGCGCCAGACCATCGGCCTGATCGAGGCGGGCGGCTACAACCCCACGCTCAATTTGTGCGTGGCGATCTGCAAAGCGCTACGCGTTACGTTGAACGATCTGTTTTGGGAAGACGGGATCGACGTCGACCCTAACGCTCTTTAGGAGTTCGCTATGAAATTTGAAGATTTAAAACTCGTGCAAAAGTGGCGTGAATATGCCGGCCCAAAGGATGAGCGCTTGGAGGCTGAGAGCGCGAAGATCTACAAGATTGGTTTCGTGCTGCTTTCGTTTGGCATGTTGATGATATTTTTCTACCAGTTTATAGCTCGACAGGTTGCGTGGGTTCACAGCGACGCCAGTGAAATGCCGCATGGCTTTGCAACGCCGTTCGAGGCAGCCATGTATTTGTGGCTCGTTCTCGTGATGTTGATTTGCGCAGGACTGCAAACGCGGAAGGGCTATGTCGATACCAATCGTTTTGGGCAAACCGAGCATCTTCCTGTTGGATATTTCCTGCTTCTCAGCGGTCTTAGCGGCGCCGCGTTCGCGCTTGTTATTGCCGCAATGCGCTGTATCGCTGAGGCGCAGATCGTACCGCTCGAAAGCGTCTTTTGGTTGGCGAACCTGGCCACGGGCGTGTTCTGCGGTGCGACGATTTTCGCGGCCACGTTTGCTGCCCTGTGCGCAACGTTTTTCACGGCGAAAAGACGCCGTGCCAAGCTCGAGGTAGAACTCGACTCCTCTGACGACATCTAATGCGTAATGGGCTGGCTCTGGGTATTCAGAACCAGCCCATTTGATGTTCGATGAGCCGAGTCGGCGCCTCTCACAAAAGTAACTAGGAGCTA
>CAJJVE010000040.1:0-11502 GCA_905196265.1 uncultured Collinsella sp.
TGAGCAGGACTGTAGAGTAGCAACCTTAATATGTCTCAGGCCCGCCCCCCTCCGCCGCACACTGGGAACGTGCCACGCACTTTACCTGCGTAAACAATGTGAGTGAAATATGAATCTCGATGGATACGCCCGCAGCCGTGTATACTAAACAGCTGTGTGAAACCAGGGGAGTATTCTGGCTGGACAAAATGCCTGCTTAATAGGGTTGTCAGGTAGTCCGGACGCAATACAAGGCTGGGGAGCACGTCGTGTAAGTAGTGGTCCTCTAGGGGCGTACGCTCGGTGGTGTACGCATTGTCCCAAGACCACGCGAGAGTTGGGATCATATCTTGATCAGCATGATTCTCGGCCGCAAGATTGGCATGACCCAGGTTTGGGACGAGGACGACAACGTCGTTCCCGTCACGGTCATCCAGGCTGGCCCCTGCGCTGTCTCGCAGGTTAAAACTCAGGCAACCGACGGCTATGACGCCGTCCAGATCGGTTTCGGCGACATCAAGGCCAAGAACGTGAACAAGCCCATGGCTGGTCACTTCGCTAAGGCTGGCGTCGAGCCTGTCCGTTTCCTTCGTGAGGTCCGCGTCGAGAACGGCGAGGAGCACAAGGTCGGCGAGGTCGTCACCGTCGCTGATTTCGCTGATGTCGAGAAGGTCGACGTCATCGGTACCTCCAAGGGTAAGGGCTTCCAGGGTCGCATCAAGCGCTGGGGTCAGCGCCGCGGTCCTATGACGCATGGTTCTCACTTCCAGCGTCACCCCGGTTCTATCGGTCAGTGCGCCTATCCTGCGCGCGTCCTCAAGGGCGTCAAGATGGCCGGTCACATGGGTAACGAGCGCGTTACCGTCAAGAACCTTTCCGTTGTCCGCATCGATGCCGAGCAGAACCTCATCTTGGTCAAGGGCGCTGTCCCGGGTGCCAAGAATGGTCTCGTCGCCATCCGTATGGCCTAAGGGCCCAGCCCATTTAGCCCAGCGTCATACCAAGGAGAACACTTAAATGGCAAAGTTTGAAGTAAAGAACAGCGAGGGCAAGAAGGTCGCCGAGGCCGAGCTCGCCGCTGAGGTGTACGGCATCGAGCCGAACATCCACGTTATGCACCACATCGTCAAGTGCCAGATGGCCTCTTGGCGTCAGGGCACCCAGTCCGCTAAGGGCCGCTCTGAGGTTTCCGGTGGCGGCAAGAAGCCTTGGCGTCAGAAGGGCACCGGCCGTGCCCGCCAGGGTTCCATCCGTGCTGCCCAGTGGCGTCACGGTGGCGTTGTCTTCGCCCCCAAGCCCCGTTCCTACGCTAAGCGTATGAACAACAAGGAGGTCAAGCTGGCTATGCGCTCCGCGCTGTCCGCCAAGCTGGCCGATGGCGAGCTCGTGCTCGTCGACGACTACGGCTTCGAGAAGCCTTCCACCAAGGCTGCCGTCGCCATGCTCAAGGCTCTCGGCCTTGAGGGCAAGCGTCTGACCATCATCGTTCGCGATGAGGACGTCAACGCCTACCTGTCGTTCCGCAACATTCCCAAGACGTTCATCATCACTGCCGACGAGGCCAACACCTACGATCTCGTCAACAACAATGCCGTGCTGATGCCCGCCGACATCGCCGCTCACTTCGGGGAGGTGCTTGCATAAATGACCGCCCACGAGATCATCATCCGTCCGATCGTGTCCGAGCGTTCTTTCTCCGGCATGGAGCTGAACAAGTACACGTTCGAGGTCGCCAAGGATGCTAACAAGTATCAGATCAAGGACGCTGTCGAGGAGATCTTCGGCGTCAAGGTCGTTCGCGTGAACACCCTGACGGTCAAGCCCAAGACCAAGCGCGTGCGCTATGTCGCCGGCAAGACCCGTTCTTGGAAGAAGGCCATCGTCACGCTGGCCGAGGGCGACACCATCGAGGTCTTTGGCAATCAGGCCTAAGACTCGCTGCTGTTGAGTGAGCTCATGCCTCCCAAATAGGGGAGGCGAGAGCTCAAGGTTTTGGGCGTATAAAATGGACACGCCCGGAACCGTGTATACGTCCGGTGTCATCGCACCCGAGGTAGAACCTCGAATCCCTGTCTGTGATGGCTAACGGATTCCTATTGAAAGGGATTGTAATGGCTGTAAAGCACCTTAAGCCGACCTCCGCTGGTAGGCGTTGGCAGACGATCTCCGACTTCTCCGAGATCACCTGCACCAAGCCCGAGAAGTCTCTTCTCGAGCCCCTGCCCAAGAAGGCCGGTCGTAACAACAACGGCCGCATCACCACCCGCCACCAGGGCGGCGGCGTGAAGCGTCGTTACCGCGTGATCGACTTCAAGCGCAACAAGGACGGCGTGCCCGCCAAGGTTGCCACGATCGAGTACGATCCGAACCGTTCCGCTCGCATCGCTCTGCTGCACTACGCTGACGGTGAGAAGCGCTACATCCTGGCCCCCAAGGGCCTCGAGGTCGGTCAGACCATCATGTCCGGTTCTGACGCCGACATCAAGCCGGGCAACGCTCTGCCCCTCGCCGACATCCCCGTCGGTACGCTCATCCACGCCGTCGAGTTCCAGCCGGGCAAGGGCGCCGCTATCGCCCGTTCCGCCGGTAACTCCTGCCAGCTGATGGGTAAGGAGGGCAAGTACGCTATCGTCCGTATGCCTTCCTCTGAGATGCGCCGCATCCTCGTTACCTGCCGCGCCACCGTCGGTGAGGTCGGCAACGCCGATCACGCCAACATCGTCATTGGCAAGGCCGGCCGTAAGCGTCACATGAACGTGCGCCCGACCGTCCGCGGTACCGTCATGAACCCTGTCGACCACCCGCACGGCGGTGGCGAGGGCAAGAACCACACCTCTGGTCGTCCCTCTGTTACCCCCTGGGGTAAGCCGACGAAGGGCCTTCGTACGCGCAAGAAGAAGAAGGTCTCGAACCAGCACATCATTCGTCGCCGTAAGAAGTAATTTCGGATACCGAGTTTTAGGAGAAAGCACTTATGAGCAGAAGTCTCAAAAAGGGCCCGTTCGTGGAGACTCGCCTTCTCTCGCGTATCACCGCGATGAACGAGGCTGGCAAGAAGGACGTCGTGAAGACCTGGTCCCGCGCGTCCACCATCTTCCCCGAGATGGTTGGTCACACCATCGCCGTCCACGACGGCCGCAAGCATGTGCCCGTGTATGTTACCGAGTCCATGGTTGGTCACAAGCTCGGCGAGTTCGCGCCGACTCGTACGTTCCGTGGCCACAAGGCCAAATAGGGGGTTAACCGTAAATGGCAACTAAGTCTATTGAAACTGAGGCCACCGAGGTTCGCGCCGTCGCTAAGTACGTGCGTGTTTCCCCCAGCAAGGCCCGCCTGGTGGTCGATCTGATCCGCCGCAAGCCTGTCGCTCAGGCCTTCGACATCCTCCACTTCTGCGACCGCGCCGTCGCCGTGGATGTCGAGAAGGTTCTCCGTTCCGCCGTTGCGAACGCCGAGAACAACAACGGTCTGCGTGCCGACAACCTGGTTGTCGCCGCTGCCTATGTTGACGAGGGTCCGACGCTTAAGCGCATCCGTCCCCGCGCCAAGGGTTCCGCTTCTCGCATTCTGAAGCGTACTTCCCACATCACCGTCGTCGTTGCTCCTCGAAAGGAGGCGTAAAGCTGTATGGGTCAGAAAGTCTACCCCACCGGCTTCCGTCTTGGCATCACCGAGAACTGGCGCTCCCGCTGGTTCGCAGAGAAGGATTACGCTAAGACCCTCGGTAACGATCTCGAGATCCGCAAGTACCTCGAGAAGCGTCTTTCCCGCGCAGCTGTCTCCCGCGTCGAGATCGAGCGCGCTGGCGACAAAGTGAAGGTCATCATCCTCACCGCTCGCCCCGGCGTTGTCATCGGTAAGAAGGGTGCCGAGATCGATACCCTCCGCACCGAGCTCGAGAAGGTCGCTGGCGTCTCCAAGGGCCAGCTCTCCGTCGACGTTGTCGAGATCAAGCGCCCCGAGCTCGACGCCAACCTCGTTGCTCAGTCTATCGCCGAGCAGCTCGAGGGCCGCGTTGCCTTCCGTCGCGCTATGCGCAAGGCTGTCCAGTCCGCCCGCAAGGCCGGCGCTAAGGGCATCCGTATCCAGTGCTCCGGTCGTCTCGGCGGTGCCGAGATGGGCCGTCGTGAGTGGTACCGCGAGGGTCGCGTGCCTCTGCACACCCTCCGTGCCAAGATCGACTACGGCACGGCTGTCGCCAGCACCACCATGGGCGCTTGCGGCGTGAAGGTCTGGATCTACCTGGGCGAGAAGCTCCCGGGCCAGCCTGTTCCCAACCCTGCACTCGAGGGCTCTTCCCGTCCTCGTCGTCGTAACTCCGAGAGGAGGGGTCAGTAGTGCTTGCCCCTAAGCGTATTCTTCACCGCAAGGTGCAGCGTGGCTCCATGAAGGGCCAGGCCAAGGGTAATACCGAGCTGCATTTCGGCGAGTTTGGTATCCAGGCTCTCGAGGCCCATTGGATCACCAACCGTCAGATCGAGGCCGCTCGTATTGCCATGACCCGCTACATGAAGCGTGGCGGTCGTGTCTACATCACGATCTTCCCCGATAAGCCCATCACCAAGAAGCCTGCCGAGACTCGCATGGGTTCTGGTAAGGGTAACCCCGAGGAGTGGGTGGCCGTCGTCAAGCCCGGCCGCATCATGTTCGAGGTCAAGGGCGTGCCCGAGGAGGTCGCTCGCGAGGCTCTGCGTCTTGCACAGCACAAGCTTCCCATCAAGACCAAGATTGTTGCTGCTAAGAACGCTGAGCAGCGCATCGAGAAGGAGATGGCTGAGGAGGCCGCTCTCGAGGCCAAGTGGGCTGCTGAGGACGCCGCCGCCGCCAAGGAGGAGAACTAATGAAGCCCGCAGAGATTCGTGAGCTCTCGGACGCTCAGCTCGTTGAGAAGCTGAAGGAAATGCGCGCCGAGCTCTTTAACCTTCGTTTCCAGATGGCCACCAGCCAGCTGGACAACACCGCTCGCGTCAACACCGTGAAGAAGGACATCGCTCGCGTCCTCACGGAGCAGCGCGCCCGCGAGATCGCAGCGGAGAAGTCCGCTGTCGCCGAGTAGGACCTAAGGAGAGAACATGACTGATTCGCGTAACTCGCGTAAGGTCCGTACGGGTGTCGTTACCTCCGTCTCCGGTGCCAAGACCATTGTTGTCACCATCACCGAGCGCAAGCGTCACCCCAAGTACGGCAAGATGATGACCAGCTCCAAGAAGCTGCACGCTCACGACGAGGAGTGCACGGCTGGCGTGGGCGACACCGTCCGCGTTATGGAGACCCGTCCTATGTCCAAGATGAAGCGTTGGCGCCTCATCGAGGTCGTCGAGCGCGCTAAATAAGCAGTCGCTCTTACGACTTGTACGTTTCCGAAGATGTGCGTATGCCTGGCTTGCATACCACAGGCCGTCTAAAGGCTGCGCACCTCTCTTCGGTTCTTAGTTCGGAGGAACATCTACCATGATTCAGATGCAAACCATGCTGAACGTCGCCGACAACTCCGGCGCTCGCAAGATTCGCTGCATCAAGGTGCTTGGCGGTTCCAAGCGTCGTTATGCAGGCATCGGCGATGTGTTCATCGGTGCTGTCCAGGAGGCTACCCCTGGCGCCAACGTCAAGAAGAAGGACGTTGTCCGTTGCGTCGTCGTTCGCACCGTTAAGGAGATCCGCCGCAAGGATGGCTCCTACATTCGCTTTGATGAGAACGCCTGCGTTGTCATCAACAACGATGGTTCGCCCGTCGGCACCCGTATCTTCGGGCCCGTCGCTCGCGAGCTTCGTGACAAGAAGTACATGAAGATCGTCTCGCTCGCTCCCGAGACCCTGTAGTTAGGGGAGATATATGTATATCAAGAAGGGCGATAAGGTCCAGGTTCTCTCTGGTAAGGATCGCGGCAAGCAGGGCGTTGTCCTGCGTGCTCTCCCCGCCGAGAACAAGGTCGTTGTCGAGGGCGTTTCGGTCGTCAAGAAGGCCGTCAAGCCCAACGCTGCCAACCAGCAGGGCGGCATCGTTTCGCAGGAGGCTCCCATCGATGCCTCCAACGTCAATCTCGTCTGCCCCGAGTGCGGTAAGGTCACCCGCGTCGGTCACGAGAAGGACGGCAAGAACAAGCTGCGCGTCTGCAAGAAGTGCGGCCATAAGTTCTAAGCTGCCCGCAACATCAAGTTGCTAGCAAAGGCCCGGATGCCACGGCACCCGGGCCTTTTTTCTATCCCTACTCATTGGGGACAGACTTAAATGAGTGTTTGCACTCATTGGGGACAGACTTAAATGACTAGTCGTTTGGGACGTTCTTAAACGACTAGCCTATGGGGACAGTCTTTAGATCAATATATCTGGCCATCTGGGATGGGCTTCAACGAAAGCGGCACTTAGGGACTTTCCCCAGGTGCCGGCACATAGGGACGTTCCCCAGGTGCCGGCAGTTTGGGACGGTCCTTTGATGTCTGATGCCCCCAGAGGGGTGAAGTAATACGGCCTGCTCTGTCTTTTAGGGCTTTGTTGTTCCGCCCCTTTATGTTTCGCAAGGACTGTCGCACGCGCATTTATGCGCATATCATTGCGCGATAATGCGTATAACGGCGCAAACATGTGTAAACTGTGGCTAAATAGTGATTGAAAAGCAAATAGACACGCAAATATGAGCAAATGCGCGCGCATTTGTGCGAATATAGGGCTGTTAGAAATGAAAAACCTTCGATGACTCAGGAGGCACATGATGGCAGATTCCAAACAGGCTCCGCTCGACGCCGAGGCAGCCGCAAAGGCGGCGTTTGCCTCGGTCCAGGATCAGCCGTTCCCTAACGACATCTTTACGGCACCCGAGCTTCGCTGGGCTGTGATCGGTTGCGGCGTTATTGCCAACCAAATGGCCCAGTCCCTCGCTCTGGCCGGCCGCAAGCTCGCGGGTGTCGCCAACCGTACGCTGTCCAAGGCCCAGGCTTTTGCCGAGCAGTATGGCGTCGAGAAGGTGTACGAGACCGTTGAGGACCTCTACGCCGATCCGGACATCGATGCCGTCTATATCACCACGCCGCACAACACGCATATCACCTATCTGCGTGCCGCGCTGGCCGCCGGCAAGCATGTGCTCTGCGAGAAGGCCATTACCCTCAACTCCGCCGAGCTCGACGAGGCCCGTGCCATCGCCGACGAGCACAACGTGGTCCTTATGGACGCCACCACGGTGCTCCACATGCCGCTGTATCAAGAGCTGCGCCGTCGCATGCATGCGGGTGACTTTGGCCGCATGAACCTCGCCCAGCTCAACTTTGGCAGCTATAAGGAGTACGGCGACCTGACCAACCGCTTCTATAACCGTAGCCTTGCCGGCGGCGCCATGCTCGACATTGGCGTGTATGCGCTCTCCGTCATGCGCCTGTTTATGGCCAGCCAACCAGCCGAGGTCGTGTCTCTGGGCAATACCTGCGAGACTGGCGTTGACGTCGCGGGTGGCATTGTCTGCCGCAACGCCGAACAGCAGCTGGGCGTGGTGAGTCTTACGCTCCACTCCAAGCAGCCCAAGCGCTCGGTCATCAGTTTCGATAAGTGCTATATCGAGGTCAACGAGTATCCGCGTGCCGACCATGCGACCGTCGTGTGGACTGCGGACGGTCACCGTGAGGAGGTCCACGCTGGCACCGAAGCCTACGCACTGTGCTACGAGATGGCCGACCTGGAGAAGGCCGTTGCCGGCGATGATTCGAAGCGCGAGCTTCTGGGCTATGCTTCTGATGTTATGGAGCTGATGGCCAAGCTCCGCGCCGATTGGGGAGTCGTGTACCCCGAGGAGGAGTAAGCGATGCTTGCGGAAGATAGGCTCAACGCGATCGTGTCGATGGTGCAGCAGGCCGGCTCGGTTACCGTGCCGGAGCTTGCCGAAGCCCTGGGCGTGACGGCGTCTACCATTCGGCGCGACTTGCAGACGCTCGACCGCGCACACCGTATCGCCAAGGTGCACGGAGGCGCGACGAGTCTGGAGCGCGCGCACGTGACGCGCGACCTGACGATCGGCGAGCGCAGCGATCTCCATAACGATGACAAGGAGCGCATCTGCGCCCGTGCCGCGGCCCTGGTGGAGCCCGATAGCTTTGTGTATATCGATTCGGGATCGACGACGCTCAAGCTCATCGAGCATCTTCCGCATCTCGACGGCGTCACCTATGTGACCGATTCTGTGCTCCATGCTCAGCATCTCGCCCTGCGCGGTATGCGCACCGTGGTGCTGGGCGGCGAACTCAAGCCCGAGACCGAGGCGCTCGTTGGCCCCGATGCTTTGGCAACTCTGGACCGCTATAACTTCAACTGCGGCTTTTGGGGTTCCAATGGCATCGCCGCCGAGCAAGGTCTCACCACACCGGATATCGAGGAAGCGCAGGTCAAGCGTGTCTCGATGCGCCATACCGCCAAACGCTTCGTAATCTCGGACGCCAGCAAATTTGGCATGGTGGCGCCCGTCAAGTTCGCGGACTTCCGCGATGCAACGATCATCACTGCGGGCGAGGTACCCGCCAAGTACCAGTCGATGGACAACGTCATCACGGTCTAGCGACGGGACAAGGCCAAAACCACCACAAAGGTGCCTGTCCCCATTGTGGTGGTTAGTAACGAAAACCGATTAGTTTTCTCAATAGAAAAGCGGCAACGTCCATCACGGGCGTTGCCGCTTTCGTTGTCTGCCGGTTTGTCTAAGTCTGTAACAACTGGACTGTCAAAAGTGGGTTAGATGTTACAGATTGAGATACTTCCGAACCGCGCCGTCCCTTTGTCTCGATCTGTAACATCTGGGACCGATTTTGCCGAGTTATTGTTACAGATTGAGATTTTCCCTTAAGGGGGATTCGAATGTCTCGATCTGTAACAGATAGACCGGAAAAAGGGTTCTAACTGTTACGGATCGAGACGTTTTGGGACCGCGGCTGAGCCATTGCGGCAAAACCACCACAAAGGTGCCTGTCCCCATTGTGGTGGTTTAGGGCTCCCAGGGGCAGGGGGCTTCGATGTGGATGGGCTCGCCGGTTACGGGATGCGTAAAGGACACGCTGTGGGCATGGAGCATCAGGCCGCAGGGACGCGGCGTGCCGTAGAGCTCGTCGCCCACCAGGGGATGACGCTCGCTCGCCAGGTGCACGCGGATCTGGTGTTTGCGGCCGGTGAGCAGCTCGACATCGATATACGAACGCGTGGGCAGGCCTCGGCGGCTCTTAAGGCGCTTGAGCACCTTCACGCGCGTTTGAGACGGCTTGCCGCTGGCGCCGACGCGCATCTTTCGGCTGTCGTGACGGTCGCGGGCGATGGGCTTGTCGATGAGCTTTTCGTTCCAGTCGATCTTGCCCTCGGCGAGCGCCAGGTAGTGCTTCTCGAAAGCGTGGTCGATCACCATCTGGTCAAAGGCGGGCTGCGTCTGCTTGTCGAGCGAGAACAGCACCACGCCGGTGGTGTCGCGGTCCAGGCGGTTGAGCGGCTGCATGTCGGTCGCGGCAAAGCCGTCGCCCATCGCCAGCAGCAGGTCGCTGGCGTAGTCGGTGAGCGTGCGCTCGCCGGTGCCGTCGCCGTGGACGATCATGCCGGCGGGCTTGTCGATGGCCATGAGCCAGGCGTCGCAGTAGAGGACTTGAGGTTCTTCGTTCACGTGTAAGCCTTTCGGTTAGCTGATTCCCACAAACATGCAGCCCGAGGTCGCCCCGCGTAGGCGGGCGGCGGGCTTGCGGCCGGTCTGCGCTGCTTCGACGGCACGACGGACGCGGGCGACGGCACGGCCCACCTCATCCGTCTCGAGCAGCGTTCCGTCCACCATGAGGCGACGCACGCCGGCGTCGAGCAGCTGAGGAACCTGCGGCGTGAGGTCGATGGGGTAGGCATCGTACAGGCGAGAGCGGCCGTGGATGTCGGTGCGGACGGGCATGACCTTTCCGTCGATATTCTTGAGCGAGAGCTTGCGGGCACGCAGGCGGCAGTTGGCACAATCGTGGATGCAGCCATTGGCAACCTGCAGAATGCAATGCTCGCTTGTCATGACGCGCGGGCGGCCAAAGACGGTGATGCCCAGAGCAGCGGGCGCGGCGGCGCCGAGCGAGACAATCTCGTCGAGCGTGATCTCGGGCGAGAGCCAAAACGCACCGGCGCCGCGCTCGGCAAGCGCCTCCATGCAGGGCGTGTTGTGCACCGGCAGGCAAGAGCGAATCTCGGCCGTGGCGCCGGCATGCGCGGCTACGGCGAGCTCGGAGATATTGCCGACGGCGACGGTGGCTCCGGCATTGATCCAAGGATCGACGCGCTCGTGGTCGACGGCGCGGCAGACCTCGTCGAGTACGGGCACGATACCCTGCTCAAATGCATCGGCAGGGGAGAGTCCGACAGCCTCGAGCGCGTCGGTGGTCATATAGATGCGCGCGGCCGCCTCGGCGGCTTCGAGCGTGGTGACGGCGGCGCAGATCTGCGGCTCATCGCGGTAATGCTCGGGTGCGGGGCGGGAATCGCTGGTTACAATCACCGGCAACTCGAGCGTTTTCGCGCGCTCCTCGTACGGTGCGAGAATGGCCTCCTCCAGTGCCTTGCAGGCGGCAGCGCGCACCTTGTGCACAGCGGAGAAGCCCATGCCGCAGCCCTCATCGAGCGTCACATCAAAGCTCGCTGCCTCAAAGGGCGAAGAGCCCATGCGGCCCACATGCTCAACCAGGTCTGCCGCCTCGACGGCGCGGGTCTTGGCGGCCTCGACGGTAAAGCCGGTGGCGGTGGCGGTAAGCGCGGGGTCGTCGCAGCAGGTGAGCGTAACGGTAAACGGCTCGCCCAGACGCGCCACGACGGACACATCTACGGCGCGGCGGCGCAGCACATCGCGCTTGAGCGCGGCGCCGGCAGCGTCAATGGCGCGCTGACTGCGAATCACGCGCACACGGCAACCCTCGGGCATGCTACGGGGCACGCGGCACTCGATGATATCGCCGGCTGCGGCATCATCGGCGGCAATGGTGGTCAGGAATTGGTCGAACTCATCGTCGTGGCGAAGCTCCAGCAGGTCGCCCTTGCCCACGGGCTCAAACAGCTCAATGCGGGCGATGGCGGCGCGGCGACGGCGGTCGTCGGGCTTGAGGCCGCGCACGTCGCGATTGGCCGGGCGGCTGCCCAGCACCGTGCCCACGATTTGGCCGCGATTGTTGGAACGCTCATAGCTCATCATCTCGTCGCCCGAGGTACCGTCCTGATAGGCGTGCGTAAAGTCGCGGTTGAAGCAGCGCTTGAGCTGGCGCTGGCGGGCAGCTTCCTCGTCCTTGGCAACGGTGGCTCCGGATAGCATGTCGTCAATTTCGTGACGATACACATCAACGATGGAGTACACGTAATCGGGCGCCTTCATGCGGCCTTCGAGCTTGAGCGATGCGGCACCGGCGTCATACAGACGGCGAACAAGCTGCGAAGTGTTGGTGTCGCGCGGGCATAGCGCACGCTCGCGGCCGGCGGGGGAGAATGCGCGGCCGTTCTCGTCGATCAGCTCGTAAGGCAGGCGACAGGGCTGAGCGCACATGCCGCGG
>CAJJVE010000041.1:0-11385 GCA_905196265.1 uncultured Collinsella sp.
CGGTCTCAAGCTGCTTGGCGAGAGCTGCATCATCGTCAGTGTCCAGCGCGACGAGTGCGTTCGATACCGTGAGGGCGGGATGTCCGCACGGTACAAAGCCTTCGATGACATCCATGGCTTCGGTAATGGTTGAGCCCAGGCCTGCGAGGGCATTGACGAGTTGCTGTTTGGTATCCATAACGGTCCTTTCGACGGGTCAATTTTGCTTGGCGAAAATATACGTGACGCGATCGGTAGCAAAAGTGCGAAGTATGGTGCACATTAAGGTCTTCACAGCTCGTGCATAGAACAGCTGTGCGCTTTCAGAACGTGGTAAGATAGCTATCCACGAGCGGGGTTCACCCCGCGTGTTCCTTGAAAAGTCGACGGTTATCGGGTGTTTGCAGACCCGATACCATCCAGACTTTCCCAACATTCGGGGGCGACTGGTTTCGACACGATAGCTCTGAGAGAGGAAGCAAGCCGAGGTCTCCTCGCCTCGTTAAACAGGGGTACCGTCAAATTGAATTGACAACAACTCTTCTTTTGAGCCTATGGCTCTCGCTGCTTAGTTTATAGCGGCGCGTCAACCCGGTGATTTCCCCGACACCGGTACGACGTCATGTTAGGGGAATGCTCCTGCGCACGTAATCGGTATGGCGCAGGCTAAGACCGAACCGGTTAGGACGCCGCGAGCGTGTCGCTGCGCGCAAAGCGTCCGAGACTAAACCAGCGACTGAGCTTGGAGATGCCAATCAGGGGGCTTTCGTGGACCGGAGTTCGATTCTCCGCGCCTCCACCAATAGTTGCAAGCAGGTAGGTAAACGTACCTACCTGCTTTTTTATTACTTATAGATACCGCGGAGAATCGAACTCTGTGCAGGGCGCGAGCGTTAAGCAAACGCGAAGCGTTTGTAGCGAGCGGGCGAGGACGCCGGCAGGCGGCCGAAGCCGGTGCGGATTTGCGAAGCAAATACGCGGATTCTCCGCGAAAACTTCGACTCAAAACGGATGCGATGTTTATCGAATCTCAGCCGGCCATGCGCCGCATCAACGGATCCCCTCCCGCACCGCGGAGAATCGAACTCAGTGCAGGGCGCGGGCGTTAAGAAAACGCCTTGGCAACGCAGACCGGGACGCGCTTTCCCAATGGCAGCCCAGGCGGAAAGCCCATCCCGGAATCTCGCCTCAGACTGGGACGTAGTTTCCGGATGACACGTCAAGTGGAAAGCGCATCCCGGAATCTCGCCTCAAACTGGGACACACTTTCCGCTTCACCTGCCGCCTCGAAAAACCTGCGCTCTCGCCATCCCAAAACTGGGTAGAAGAAAGCCAAAACGCAATCGCAGGAGGTCAATATGACTGCAGAAGATAAGGCAAAGAACGCCGGCAAGGTCGCGCTCGTCCTGGAGGGCGGTAGCTTTCGCGGGCAGTTTACCGCGGGTGTGCTCGACGTTCTCATGGAGGCTGGCGTCGAGATTCCGGCTGTCTACGGTGTATCGGCCGGCGCCCTCAACGGCGTGAACTACAAGTCGCACCAGATCGGCCGTGCCAACCGCATCAACCTGGCTTTCTGTAACGACAACCGCTTCATGGGCGCCGCGTCGTTTGCGGCCACGGGCTCTATCGTCGGCTACGATTTTATCTTCAACGATGTCCAGGACCGCCTGGACCCCTTTGACAACGAGACGTTCGATGCGAGCCCCATCGAGATGTACGCCGTTGCGACGGACATGCTGTTCGGAACCGCCGCGTACCTGCCGGTCAAAAGCGCCGTACTTGACCTCGACGCTGTGCGCGCATCGACCTCGTTGCCGCTGGTGACACCGCCGGTCGAGATAGACGGGCACAAATACGTCGACGGCGGCGTGGCCGATTCGGTTCCTATCGAGCATGTGCTGGAGGAGGCGGGCTTCGACCGTGCGGTCGTCATCGTCACGCAGGACCGCTCGTACGAGAAAAAGCCCTACGAGTTTTTGCCGGCCGCGCGCGCCCGCTATGCCGACTACCCCTATCTGCTCGAGGCTATCGAGACGCGCCACGACCGTTACAACATCCAGCGCATGCACCTGTGGAAGTATGAGCGCGAGGGCCGTGCGTTGGTCGTCGCTCCGCAAAAGCCGGTCGAGGTCGGCCACGTTGAGCACGATTCGGCAAAGCTTTTGGACCTGTATATCCAGGGCCGTCAGGAGGCAGAGCGCCTGCTCGCGGAAATCCAAGAGTTCGTTGAACGCTAACGACGGCGAACCCTCAAAAAATGACAACAGCTCAAGAGCTGGAAAATCACAGCTCGTGGATGACATGTGCAGAAACTCTGGTCGGAGCCAAAATACCTGTTGACTCGTACGGCGAGCGGGGTAATATGGACGGGTTACTTGCAGAGCCCCGTGAATCTCTGTAACAACACGTACTGTACATGGAGGAGTCTAAGTGATTTCGAAATCGACTCACTACGCCAAGCAGGGCGAGGTCCAGCGCAACTGGGTTCTCGTCGACGCCGATGGTGCTGTCTTGGGCCGTCTTGCCACCCAGATCGCAATGATCCTGCGCGGTAAGAACAAGCCCCAGTTCACGCCCAACAGCGACTGCGGCGACTTCGTTGTCGTCATCAACGCCGATAAGGTCCAGCTTACCGGTAACAAGGCCGACACGAAGACCTATTATCGCCACAGCGGCTACAACGGCGGCCTCAAGGCTGAGAGCTTCCGCCAGGCTATGGAGAAGCACCCGGAGAAGGTCATCGAGCGCGCCGTTCGCGGTATGCTGCCCAAGACCACCCTCGGCCGTGCCCAGATGACCAAGCTTAAGGTCTACGCTGGTGCCGAGCATCCGCATGCTGCCCAGAACCCCACGAAGATTGAGCTGGAGGCTTAAAGATGGCTGAGAACACCGTTGTCTACCAGGGTACCGGCCGTCGTAAGAACGCCGTCGCCCGCGTCCGTCTCGTCCCCGGCACCGGCAAGGTGACCATCAACAAGCGTGACGCCGAGCAGTATTTCGGCCGTCATCAGCTCGTTGAGAACGCCCTTGCTCCCTTCAAGGTGACCGACACCGCCGGTCAGTTCGACGTTATCGCTCTGTGCGATGGCGGCGGCATCTCCGGTCAGTCCGGCGCTCTGCGCCTGGGCATCGCTCGCGCTCTTCTGAACGCTGGCGACTACCGTGCTGACCTCAAGAAGGCCGGTTTCCTTACGCGCGATGCTCGCGTGGTCGAGCGCAAGAAGTACGGCCTCAAGAAGGCCCGCCGCGCTCCCCAGTTCTCCAAGCGCTAAGGTTTTATCTCCTTTCGAGATACAATGTACAAGCGGGGCCTGCCGATTCCTCGGCGGGTCCCGCTTTTCTTTTTCGACTAGGGTGGGCGGTTGCATATCGCCTGCTAGGGAAGGAGCAATCCTATGCCCCAGAACATCTTCGGTACCGATGGCGTCCGTGGCGTCGCCAACGCCGATCTTTCGTGCGACCTCGCGTTTCGCCTGGGCCGCGCGGCGACCAAGTTTCTTGGTCCGGATATCTGCATTGGCCGTGACACGCGCCTTTCGGGCACCATGCTCGAGAGCGCTCTGACCGCCGGCATTATGGCCGAGGGCGGCCGTCCGCACTGCTGTGGCGTCATCCCCACGCCTGCCGTGGCGCTGCTCACCGTTCAGAACGAGCTCGACGGCGGCATCGTCATCTCCGCTTCGCATAATCCGCCGGAGTTCAACGGCATCAAGTTCTTTAGCCGCAAGGGCATGAAGCTTCCCGATGCTGTCGAGGAAGAGATCAGCGCCTGGGTCATGTCCGAGGAAGCCATGGCTGCCGACACGCTGCCGACCGGTGCCGGCGTGGGCCACATCATCAAGATGAAGGACGCCCGCAAGGCATACGTCGACCACGCCATCGATACGCTTGATGGCCTGAGGCTTGACGGCCTGGTCGTTGCTGTCGACTGCGGTCACGGTGCTTCCTGCCAGACCACGCCCGCCGCGCTGCAGCGCCTGGGTGCCACGGTCCATGCCATCAACACCGATTACTGCGGCACCGACATCAATGTCGAGTGCGGCTCTACGCACCTCGAGCCCTTGCGCGAGCTCGTGCTGCGCACCCATGCTGACATCGGCCTGGCCCACGACGGCGACGCCGACCGCGTACTGTTCGTGGACAGCGAGGGCAATGAGATCGATGGTGACTACATCCTGGCTATCTGCGGTTCTGACCTTGCCGCTCGCGGCAAGCTCGCCAACTCCGAGATCGTCTCGACCGTCATGTGCAACCTGGGCTTCTCCATCGCTATGAAGGAGCAGGGCTTCGAGATGGTTCAGACCGCCGTGGGCGACCGCTACGTTCTGGAGCGCATGCTCGCGGACGGCGCCGTCATCGGCGGCGAACAGTCCGGCCACATCATCTTCCTGGAGCACAACACCACCGGTGACGGCCTGGTGACGGCCTTGCAGCTTCTGGCCGTGCTCAAGCGCACCGGTCGCACCCTCACCGACCTTGCCGGCATCATGAAGAAGTACCCGCAGGTACTCGTCAACGTGCATTCCGACAACAAGGCCGGTCTGGACGATTGCCAGCCCATTTGGGACGCCGTCGCTGCTGCCGAGAAGGAGCTTGACGGCCGCGGCCGCATTCTGGTGCGCCCGAGCGGTACCGAGCCGCTGGTCCGCGTGATGGCCGAGGCCGAGACGCACGAGCTGACCCAGCGCGTTGTCGACGACATCGTCGAGGTTGTCAAGCGCGAACTTCCCTAATGGTCAAAAACGGGTGCCAAGTGGTAAACTGTTAAGGTTATTTTGATTGATCGGTATGTCCGAGGGGGAGCATGTTCACTAAAGTCCTAAGGTCTTTTGGTATGCGTGGTCGAGTCCTTACGTTGGATGCTCCCATCTCGGGTGACGTCATTCCGCTCTCCGAGGTAAACGATCAGACGTTTGCCACCGGCCTTTTGGGCCAGGGCGTGGCGATTCGGCCCACCGGAACGCGTGTGATTGCACCGGCTGACGCCAAGGTCGAGGCCATTTTTCCCACGGGACACGCTGTTGCGCTTAACACGGTCGATGGTCTGGACGTGCTCATCCACGTTGGTTTGGACACTGTTCAGCTCGAGGGCAAGCACTTTACCGTACATGCGCAAGTGGGTGACATCGTCCATAAGGGCGATGTACTTATTGAGTTCGATCGCGAGGCAATTGCTGCCGAGGGCTACGATGTGACGGTTCCCATCTTGGTGTGCAACTCCGTTGAGTTCTCGAGCATCAAGGGCTCCGTTGGCGTGCATGTCGAAGAGATGGACCAACTCATCGTTGCTCGCGAGCGCTAGCAAGTGCACGTGGCCATTAGCCTACAATTCAAACACGTTTACGGAGGGCGCCCTTGAAAGAGGACGCCCTCCGTGGCAAGATGGGAAACGTCCGAGGCTAAACAGCTTCGGGTCACCGTGGACGGGCAGGGGCCTCGACGCGGCTAGACACGAGACACATACATTACGCGACCTCGCCCTGGTGGCCGCACACGTTGGTTGCGGCCGACGCGGGCCGCGGGCAAGTGCTTGTAAGGGAGCCTTGCCTCTCTTGTACGAGAAAGGACGCGTAATGAAGATCATTAAAGCTAAAGACTACGAGGATATGAGCCGCAAGGCCGCCAATATCATCTCGGCCCAGGTTATCCTCAAGCCCGATTGCGTGCTGGGTCTTGCCACCGGCTCCACCCCGATTGGCGCCTACAAGCAGCTCGCCGCTTGGTACGAGAAGGGTGACGTCGACTTTGCCGAGGTCAGCACCTACAACCTCGACGAGTATCGTGGCCTTTCGCACGACGATCCCCAGAGCTACCACTACTTTATGCGTGAGAACTTCTTCGATCACATTAACATCGACCTGAACAACACGCATGTGCCCGATGGCTCCAATCCCGACGCTGCCGCTGCCTGCTCTGAGTACGACAAGATTGTCGCTGCTGCCGGTTACCCTGATCTGCAGCTGCTCGGCATCGGTAACAACGGTCACATTGGCTTCAACGAGCCCGATGACCACTTCTCCAAGGGTACGCACTGTGTCGACCTTACCGAGAGCACTATTCAGGCCAACAGCCGCTTGTTCGACAGCATCGACGACGTGCCCCGTCAGGCCTACACCATGGGCACTCAGACCATCATGTATGCCCGCATGATCCTGGTCGTCGCCAACGGCGAGGCCAAGGCGCAGGCCGTACATGACATGTGCTATGGTCCGGTTACTCCCCAGTGCCCTGCCTCGATCCTGCAACTGCACACCAACTGCGTTGTCGTTGCCGACGAGGCCGCCCTTTCGCTCTGCAAGTAGCGATAGCCTATCACCTCGACATAGCTTTGCCGAAGGCCTCCGCTTTGCGGGGGCCTTTTTGCTGAGCGCGCGCCGTGTGCTTGACGAAAATCTTGCCGCGAACTTGACGGGTGCGTCAGGTGCAGCATGATTCATTCCATAACAGATACTATGCATAAATGCTATGAAAAGGTCGTAGACGGTAGCTGGCGTTAGGTGAGTTGCGCAACACAATTGAACAGCGCTCATTTGAGGTACACTGCCAAAGGATGGGACAAGCTGGCAAGCGTATTGACCTGCGCAAAGACTGATTGGTTGGGGGATAAGTTTCAATCGGACCACGCTGAACAAAAACTTGCCATTTGCGTACCAACAAACATCCTAAACCGTAGTACCGCTCTATTCATCTAGCGATACATATGGTCTAGCGTTACGGTGTCCATGTGGTCGAGTTGAGGAGCGGGCATGGTTAACGATTTGGGCAATATGGACGACCTCGAGCTTATGCCGCTGGGCAGTAGTTATACGGTGCGGCGCGATCGCTTGATGAACGAACTTATCGCCAAGGGCCGAAAGGCCGGCATCGTAGTCCTCTACGCGCCTGATGGCTTTGGGAAAACCTCGGTGCTGCTGCAGTATGCCCAAGAGGTTAAAAACGATCCGACGCGAGGTCCCGTGCGGATCATCGAGGCAGACCGCGCCATTGGGCGCGAGGTGTTTATGCAGCTCGAGGTCGTTACCGAAGAGCTTAAGGGCAAGCCGCATTCCCTGATTGCAATCGATAACGTGCCGAACCTCAGCCAGGGCGAGACCGAGGAGTTGATCGACCGAATCCGAAGCCTGCGTGCTATGGGGGTTGGAGTCTTTTTGAGCTGCCGTCCTTCGAATCGCCAGCTGATTCATGGACTGGGTGATTCGATTAAAGTCAACGCGCAGATGCTCAAGGTGCATGCCTATGAGTATTCGGCGTGGGCATCGGCGTTTTCGATTAGCACATCGCTCGACTTTTATCAGCTTACGCAGGGCGTGCCCGAGCTCGTCTCGGCTATGCAGTCGGGACTATACGGGCAGGGAGACGTTGCCCAGATGCTCGAAAACGAGATCGTCAATATCTACGGTGCGGCACTTGTTGATCTGGCGTCGCTCGAGAACAATGCCCTGTTTAGCGTGGCATGCTTGATGGTCTTAATGGGTGAGGGCAATATTTCGGAGCTCGAGGCCTGCGGCGTTAGGCTTTCGGCGATTGACCAGTCCTATCTTGTCCGCGATTATCCCATTTTTGGCGTCGATCCGGCAGGCCGGAGCTTTACCTGTTTGGGTACCGAGGACAACGCACGCCTGCGATTGCGCAAGCTGGTCGCCGAAATTCGCCCCGAACTCGTTGTGCGGGCGGCACGTATTTTGATAAAAGCAGGCCGCTGCGATACCGCGATGGACCTCGCGGACGCGTTTTTGGACCGCAGTGCGGTGTTGGAGCTTGCCGGGCAGTATGGGGTCGATCTGGCCCTGACGGGGCATGGAGGGGATGTCTGCCGCGCGGCGCTGGGAAAGACCGAGGCAGATGGCCAGGCATCGGAGCCGACGCCTGACGAGGCGCTCGGCATCTATCTGGCGGCGGTGAGCGTCTCCAATACAAAGCTCGCGCGGTATATGGCCTCAATTATCGAGCATGCGGGCGAGCAAGCGATTTGCGAGCTCGATCCCGTGTCGTGGAAGGTGGCGCACGCATTTACGGCCGCCTGTTATGGAGATAGTGGTCTGGGGCTTCCGGCAAGCCATACAGCGTTGGAAAGTGAGGTGTCTTGTGCCGCACTCGATATGCTGTCCGCACATGTCGAGATAAAGCATGGGCTGACCGAGCGGGCGAAGGGCGGCGAGATCCTCGCGGGGCTCAAAACGGATAAGGCCTACGATTGCGAGCTCGATATCGCGGGGACGTTTGTGCGGGCGGACCGCATGTTGACGGAGCTGTTTGATGGGTCGTATGCAGGGACTGACGAGCGTGATGACGAGATGGCCCTGACGCTCGAGGCACTCGAAGCGCGTGGAATCCGAGCACTCGCCATCTGGGTGCGCATGGTATTATCGGCGCGGCGCCTGCTTGCCGGCATGCCGGTGACCGACGAGCAGGCATTCAATGAGCTCGACCGTTTTGCCGTGCGCGTGCGTGACAATCAAGTCCAGTTGTTTGGCTTGATACTGGAAGGCTGGCAGTCGCTGGCTGAGGGGCGTCCGGTCAATGCCAAATTCCGTGCGGTGCAGGTGCTCAGACTTGCCGAGGAATCGATTGGATACATACGCGACAACGCACTGCTGCTAGAGCGCGCGGCGTACTTGCGCAATACATCGATGGTATCGGTGCGCGAAGAGGCAGAGCTGCTCGATTTGAGTCGAACGCAGGTCGGTGGTGCCGAGGCATGGATGGTGGCGCTGCATTTGGCCTCCGCGGGCCGCGATAGCGACCTTGCAGCCTGGATGTCCATGAACCGCCTAGGGATTTTGGATCCGTCGTATCGGCTGTTTGCGCGCCTTGCGATGCATTGTCTGGGTGAGCCGGCCGCTAGAATTCGAAAGAAGCTCCCGGTGCGCGAGCTGTCGCGGTATTCGCTGCGTGACGACTTTGAGGGCGAAGGCGAGCGTCTGTTCCAGGCTGGCGATGCCGAGGGTGTCGATGTGATTGGCCATATCGAGATCCGCATGTTTGGGGCGTTTCGCGCCGAGCGCGACGGGTTCCCCATCACGGATAAGATGTGGCGCCGCAAGAAAGCGGCGACGCTTGCCGAGCGGCTGGCGCTGGGCATGGATGCACTGGTCGACCGCGAGACGCTGGCTATGGAGCTGTGGCCCCATGCCGAGTTCAATAGCGCTCGTAACAATCTGTACTCGACGATATCGCGCCTGCGTTCGGCCTTGGGGCCGACACCGGACGGCAAGTCGTGTGTGCTGATCCAAAACGAGTGCATTGGGCTTAACGGCGATTACGTCAAGACTGACGTGCGGTTGTTTGATCAGATAAGCCGCGAAGTTTTGGGAAATCGTACGGGTGCGCGCGGACCCCATCTGATCGAGCTGTGCCTTAAGATCGAGCAGCTCTACGCCGGCCCGTTGTATGTTCCCAATGGCTGTAATCCCACCTACTTTTTACGTATGCGGCGCATTATGGAATCGAAGTATATCGACTGTATGATTCGGGGCGCGAATGCCGCCCTAGAAGAAAACGACCTGCAGTCGGCGGTATGGCTGGCGGAGTCGGGGCTGCGGCAAGAGACGGCGCGCGAGGACATGGTGCGTTGCGCTATGCGCGTCTACGGTGCGGCAGGGCGACGACGCGATATCGTCGAGCTGTACAGTGGGCATATGCATCACCTGAGGGAGCAGGTCAATGGCGTGCCCGAGCCCGAGACGCGGCGTCTGTACGAGCGCTTGGTGGAGGGCAGGCTTAACCGCGTGCTCGTCGAGCGATAAAAAATGAGCGTCCGAATTGCTCGGACGCTCGCAAGCTTGATGTATGTTGGCTCGCCGGATCGTTGGCTCTTAGACGAGCTTAATCTTCTCGATGTCCTTGCGCGAGGACTCGCGATACAGCGAGAACTTGCGGCCGATAACCTGGACGACCTCGGCATGGCAGCGCTCGGCGAGCTCTTCGGCGGCCTCGCGGGCGGAAAGGCTGGAACCATCGAGTACGGAGCACTTAACGAGCTCGTGCTTCTCCAGGTAGGCGACCGTCTGCTCGACGGTGCCCTCGTTGATGTCGGACTTGCCGATGATGATGGCGGGGTTGAGGTGATGGGCCATGCTGCGAAGCTGCTTGACCTGGGCTCCTGTCAGTGCCATGGGTTCTCGCTTTCTATGTTATGGGGCGCCCCGCGATGGGGCCTTAATCTACGTGAGCTGTCCCACGATAGCGCAGGAACGGCGCGGTGTGGGGCGTGTTTGCCCAGTTCAAAAAGAATGCGGATGCCGAGTGGGAGAACAGCGCGGGTTACAGGCGGACGTGTACGGCGGCCGAAAGCGGTCTATGGACGGCCCGAAGAGACCGGCTCCCATGCAATAAACGCCCAACGGACCATGCGAACGTGGTCGAGCATGTAGCGCCCCTGCGGCACGCCCTTGGACCCTGGCTCGCCGGCATGGGGATTCTCAATCATATGCTGAGCGACGTAGTCGCGCAGACGGTCGATCTTATCCTCGTTACCGTGCTCGAGCATGCGGGAGAAGTCCGCCACGCCCGCCTCAAGGCTATCGAAGGTATCGCGACGAGGCGATTCAAAGTACGTAACCTGCGGCAGGGCACCCATCTGAATGAGGATATTGAAGGCATACACAAAGCCATTACTGCAGGTAACCGAGGCACCGATGGCGTTCATCAGGTGCAGGTCATAGCGCGGGCTGGAGTTGGCGACCATCGTGACAGCACAACGCCGACGAGCCGTTCGATCAAGCTTGGCAAGCGCGCCTTTTAGGTTGGTCGTGGTGACAGAGCGACTGGCAAAGGCAACATCTACCGCTTTCGCGACCGGCCCAACCAAATCCCAGTCATCATCCCAAGCAAGCTCAAGCGGTGTAATGCAATCCTCGAGTCCATAGTACTCAATGCCAGCATCAAGCGTGCCCAACATAGCAGGGGAAAAGTCGGCAGCAATCACGGAATGCCCAGCCTGAGCAAGCGGAATAGCAATCGACCCAGCCCCACACCCCATATCCAGAACGGATTCACCAGGCTTTAACGCCAACAGCTTCATAAAATCTTGCGCATACGGAGCAGTCTCAAGCGGCCGAAAATGCCGAGCCCGCTTATCCCACTCAAAAGAATCATCAGCCCGCCGCCGACCAGCCTGCAAGCGCATCCATTCGCCATTCCAATCAGCAGAAAGCAGCTCAGAGCGAGCATCCCCATCAACCACGGGCCAACCTCCTAGCAACAAAAAAGCGACTCCTCCCAAAAGAAGAGCCGCAACCAGCATATATCAGAAAGAACCGATCCAACGCCAAACCGCCGTATCGACCATGTAGTGCAGGAGCGAAGCAACTGCAACCGGGATGGAACTCAACTGAGATCCCGATGTGCGGGAGCCCCGGGGAGGGCAAATATATAAGGTCGATCGCGAGTTCCGCACGAGCCGGA
>CAJJVE010000042.1:0-11292 GCA_905196265.1 uncultured Collinsella sp.
CCCGAGCATATGTTCGAAAACACAATATGTTGTGTTTGCAGCAAAGGTGGGATGCCACCTGTAGAACCACGCCCGCGAACCTCAACCTTCAAGTTGACCTTGAGGCGATTTTTACGTCCCTTTACACGCCGTTCACATCGCCCCCAAACTCCTCCCACCCACGGTACACACGGCCCACCACCGCGTCGGTGTCTGGCGAAAAATGGGACGGGCCCCAGATTGCCCATGCGCGCAAAAGTGCGTCTCGGCAATCTGGGGCCCATCCCCTTTAATATTTATAAATATGCAGGTCAGCGAGGTGCTAGCGATGTGCCAGCGGATGCGCCGCCAGATAGACCTCGGTCAGTTGCGTGCGGTCGACATGCGTGTAGACCTGCGTGGTCGAAATATCGGCATGGCCCAAAATCTCCTGCAGTACACGCAAGTCGGCACCGCCCGCGAGCATGTGGGTGGCAAAGGAGTGGCGCAGGGTGTGGGGGTGGAGCCCCACCAGCCCCACCTGGCGCCCGTACCGCTCGCATATCGCATGCACGGCCTGGCGCGACAGGCGACGTCCGTTCTTATTTAAAAAGACCGCCGAGGTCTCCGTCCCGTGAGCATGGGCGGCCAGGAGAGTGCGCCCGTCACCTATATAGTGTGTCAGGGCGCGAGCCGCGCTTCCCACCAACGGGGCCAGACGCTCCTTGGAGCCCTTACCGCGCACCAGGACAAACCCGTCATCGATATGGATATCGCCCACATCGAGCCCAACCAGCTCACTCACGCGCAAGCCGCAACCGTAAAGCACTTCCAAGATGGCATGATCGCGCAGCCCCATCTCGCCCTCGGGAAAGTCTTGATCGAGCAGTGCCGAGACATCCTCCACCGAAAGGTATTTCGGCAGGCGATCTGCCTTTTTGGGCAGGCGCAACGCCGCCGTCGGGTTTTGGGCCACGGCCCCATCGCGCACCAAAAAGGCATGCAGGCCCTTCACGGCAGCAAGCGCGCGCTCCACCGAGGCGTCGGAATAGCCTCCGTCGCGGCGATCGGCAACAAAGCTCTCCACGACCTGACGGCTCACATCTTCAAAAGACGCAATGTCAGCCCGCTCCAGATAGGCGCAGTACGTCGTCAGGTCACGACGGTAGGCCGCAATCGTATTGCGCGCCAAACCCCGCTCGACCGCAAGGTAATCGAGATACTCCCCCGCCACCACAGCAAGCGACGAGGGAGTAGCTTCGGTATGTTCCTGGTTCTCCGGCACCCTTAGTCCGTAGCGAGGTTCTTGGGCGTCACCTGCAGACGGTCGACACCCTCATGCTGGCCAATCGAGGCGCGCACGAACTCGCGGAACAGCGGCTGCGGGTTGGTCGGACGGCTCTTGAACTCGGGATGAGCCTGGGTGGCCACATACCACGGATGTACGTCGCGCGGCAGCTCGACCATCTCGACTAGACGCTC
Source organism: uncultured Collinsella sp. (assembly GCA_905196265.1). Taxonomy (GTDB): domain Bacteria; phylum Actinomycetota; class Coriobacteriia; order Coriobacteriales; family Coriobacteriaceae; genus Collinsella. The sequence goes on from CAJJVE010000042.1 coordinate 1,441, forward strand.
GTCGGGCGAAAGGCCCGAGATAACCAGACCGGCGTCCTCGAGCTGGTCACGGAAGGCGTTGTTGAACTCAAAACGGTGACGGTGACGCTCGTAGACGAGCTCCTCGCCATAGGCCTCGCGCGCGAGGGAATTGGCAGCAAGCTTGCACGGATAGGCACCCAGACGCATGGTGCCACCCTTCTCGGTCACGTCCTCCTGCGAGCTCATCAGGTCGATGACACTATACGGGCCATCAGGATCGAACTCGGAAGAGCTGGCGCCGGCAAGGCCGACCACGTTGCGGGCAAATTCGCACACGGCCACCTGCATACCCAGGCAAATGCCCAGATACGGAATCTTGTGCTCGCGGGCGAACTCGGCCGCGAGGATCTTGCCCTCCAGGGCGCGCTTGCCAAAGCCGCCAGGGACCAAGATGCCCGAGGCGTCACCCAGGACCTCGGAGACGTTCTGCTCGTCGAGGCTCTCGCCATCGACCAGCTGCACGTCAACGTGGCGATCGTAGAACACGCCCGCATGGTGCAGGGCCTCGATAACCGACAGGTAGGCATCGGGCAGCTGCGTATACTTGCCCACGACGGCGATCTTCACCTTGTCGGCGTGCTGGTTGGCATGGTTCTGCTTGCGCAGGAACTCGTTCCACTGACTCATGTCGCGCTCACGCGGGTCCAGACCCAGACGCTCGCAAATGCGCAGGTCAAAGTCCTGCTCGGCGAGCAGCTGCGGAACATCGTAGATGCTCGCGCAGTCCTCGTTGGTAAAGACGCAGTCGGTGTCGACGTCGCAGAAGCTTGCGATCTTGCCGCGGATGGCATCGTCGATATGGTGATCGGAGCGCAGAACGATAATATCGGGCTGGATACCAAAGCTGCGGAGCTCCTTGACGGAGTGCTGCGTCGGCTTGGTCTTGACCTCGTGGGCGGCGGCGATATAGGGAACGAGCGACACGTGGATGTAGCAGACGTTCTCGGGGCCGGCCTCCTTGCGATACTGGCGGATGGCCTCGACAAACGGCTGCGACTCGATGTCACCGATGGTGCCGCCCAACTCAGTGATGACCACGTCGGAGCCGGTCTGCTCCTCAATACGACGGAACTTATCCTTAATGGCGTTCGTGACGTGCGGAATCACCTGCACGGTGCCGCCCAAAAAGTCACCGCGACGTTCACGGGCGATCAGGCTCTTATAGATGGCACCAGTCGTAAAGTTGGAATCGCGGGTCAGGTTCTCATCAATAAAGCGCTCGTAGTGGCCCAGGTCCAGATCGGACTCGTAGCCGTCCTCGGTCACAAAGACCTCGCCATGCTGGAACGGGCTCATGGTGCCGGGGTCGACGTTCAGATACGGGTCGGCCTTTTGCATCGTTACCTTGTAACCGCGCGACTTGAGCAGACGGCCCAGCGAGGCCGCGGTAATACCCTTGCCCAGAGACGAAACCACGCCGCCGGTCACGAACACATGCTTGGTCATATTGAGTTACCTGCGCTTCCCGTAGAAGTTGTCCATACACATCTTACGGGTCTTCATTGTAATACTCGCGACGCGCGCCGCACACAATTTTTCTTACGCGCAATCGCATTTCTCCATCTCGAAACAAAACGCCGCCCGGTTGCCCAGGCGGCGTCGTTTCCACTATGTATGCACGCTGTTATCGATCGGCGACTTCGTCCTTGATCAAGTCCTGCACGAGCATACCGGCACGGATGCCCTCTAGATACCATTCGCCACGCTCCGTAAGACAAATACCATTTGCGAGCTGGCCGCCGTCGTCGCTGTAGCGCGAGACGACCTCAATGATGTCTTCGGATTCCAAGCGTTCAATTGCCGCGCGGGCGCGATACGGAGACACCCCCACACGCTCGGCAAGCGTCTTTCGCGAAAAGCCATAAAATCCGCCGTTGTCTTCGGACTGCTGTGCGATCTCCATCAGCACCTGCACCTCGACACGCTTCATATCGTTGACACTCGCACGACCCTTGCCAGCCATGGCAGCCTCCTCAAACCGAGCACGGGCATCACTTGCACCGTGCGCGACCGGCACACCCCATGATGGCCGGCAACATCCATCATGCGGCATCCCCGCAAAAGGATGAAACAATTAGGGTTATTGTATACCGCCCAAATCGCTTATAGGCAGGTAAACGGGCTAATTTTAGGTTAAACGGTAGCTTTGTTGATAAAAGGGGCACACCGAATGTATATCCGATGCGCCCCTTTCAGACCAATTTATCCAGGCTTAGCGGTGGAAGAAACCACGGCGCTCGAACTTGGGCTCGCAGCACACGTTGATGCCCAGCTTGCGCAACACCGTCTCGTCCGTCGGCGAGATGATCACGCTAAAGAAGGCATCGCAGCCACGCAGCTGCTCCAGGCCCGAAAGGACGCGGGCCGCCGTCTCGCTCGTTGCCGAGGTGATCGAGAGCGCCATAAGCGTCTCGTCGGTGTGCAGGCGCGGGTTCTTGCTACCCAGGAAATGCGTCTTGAGCTTGCTGATAGGCTCGCCTACGGGCCCACCCGTCAGCTGCTCCCTGGTAAGGGCGGCCGAGCGCGCCGGCGAGTAGTTCTTGTCGATACCGGCCTTCTTCATAATAATCTTGAGACGGTCGACTTGCTCATCGCCCACGCCGGTACGGCGCACATTTTCAACCGCGGTAAAGTAGCGGCGGACAATCTCCATCTTGGAAGCGTCGCGGCAGGCATCGTCATCGGTGATGGCAAAGCCGACCATATTGACGCCCATGTCCGTGGGGCTCTGGTAGGGGCTCTTGCCCAGGATCTTTTCCATCAGGGCACGGACCACCGGGAAGGCCTCGACGTCGCGGTTGTAGTTGACCGTAGTCTTGTTATAGGCCTCCAAGTGGAAGGAGTCGATGATGTTGGCATCGTCGAGATCTGCCGTGGCCGCCTCGTAGGCGATGTTGACCGGATGCGTGAGGGGAAGGTTCCAGACCGGGAAGGTCTCGAACTTGGCGTAGCCGGCAGCGGTGCCGTGTTTGTGCTCGTGATAGAGCTGAGACAGGCAGGTGGCGAGCTTTCCCGAGCCCGGGCCGGGAGCGGTGACCACAACGAGCGGACGAGTGGTCTCGACAAACTCGTTCTTGCCATAGCCGTCGTCGGACACGATCAGGTCGACGTCGTGGGGATAGCCCTCGATGGGATAGTGCAGCTTGGCAGGAATGCCGAGCGCGTTTAGGCGATTACGGAAGACGTCAGCGGCGGGCTGGCCTGCATACTGGGTGATGACCACGGCCGCGACAGCAAAACCATTGCCGCGGAACAGGTCGACCAGGCGCAAAACGTCCTCGTCATAGGTAATGCCCAGGTCGCCACGGGCCTTATTCTTCTCGATGTGGTTCGCGTTGATCGCGATGATGACCTCAACGTCATCGGCAATGCTCTTGAGCATGCGGAACTTGCTGTCCGGTTCAAAACCCGGCAGCACGCGACTCGCGTGATAGTCGTCAAACAGCTTGCCGCCAAACTCCAAATACAGCTTGCCGCCAAACTGCGAGATGCGCTCCTTAATATGAGCGGCCTGCAGCTCGATATATTTCGCGTTGTCGAAACCCTGGCGCATGTATGGCTCCCGTCCCGTTTCCATTTAATGTCCTAGGCGATTATAACGGAGCAGACCCTTCCCAACGCCCAAGCAATCAACGGGCACCAACCAAACACGCCATCGATAAGTTGCGGTGAAATAGTTCCCGTTTAACCCCTCAAGACGGCCAAACAGGAACTATTCCACCGCAACTTCCCCTTTTTGGTGCAAAGTAACCTGACCCCTTTGCACCAACAACAGAAACGTCGCAGGTTGAGCATAAGTCAGCGAGCGACGTCCAGGACGTACAAGTTGGCATGAAAAAGGCAAGGCATAGACCTTCTGGTCATGCCTTGCCTTTTGAATGACAAATTGTCGCTCTGGACGTCGCGTAGCGTCGAGCCGTTACGGCGTTTGGTAAAACGCCGTAACTTAAACTGCTTGTGCCAGCTTCTCGGCTCGCTCGGCGGCGGCAAGCGCCTCGATGACGGTGCCGAGCTGATCGCCCAGAAGGACGCCGTTGTAGGTGGAGTTGAAGCCGATACGGTGATCGGTCACGCGGTCCTGGGGCTGGTTGTAAGTACGGATCTTCTCGGAACGGTTGCCGTGGCCAATCTGGCTCTGGCGCTCGGCGCCGAGCTCGGCCTGCTGCTTCTCGAGCTCCATCTCGTACAGACGGGCACGCAGCATCTGCATGCAGACCTCGCGGTTCTGGATCTGGGAACGCTGCTCCTGCGACTGCACCACGGTGTTGGTGGGCAGGTGGGTGATGCGCACGGCGGAGTAGGTGGTGTTAACGCACTGACCGCCAGGGCCGGAGGCGCAGTAGGTATCGATGCGCAGGTCGGACTGGTTGATCTGGACGTCGATCTCCTCGGCCTCGGGAAGCACGGCGACGGTTGCCGTGGAGGTCTGGATGCGACCCTGGGACTCGGTCTTGGGAACGCGCTGGACACGATGCACGCCGGACTCGTACTTCATGACGGAGTAGACGCGGTCGCCCTCGACCTTGAACTCAATGGACTTAAAGCCGCCGGCCTCGCTGGGGCTGGAGTCGAGCACGGTGGTCTTCCAGCCGCGCGACTCGCAGAAGCGCTGGTACATCTTGTACAGGTCGCCGGCGAAGATGGCCGCCTCGTCGCCACCGGCGGCAGAGCGAATCTCGACGATGGTGTTCTTGTCGTCGTTGGGGTCGCTCGGGATGAGCATGTACTTAATGTCTTCCTCGAGCTGGGGAAGCTTGGCCTCGTTTTCGGAGATGTCCATCTGGAGCATCTCTTTCTCATCGGCATCGGTGGTATCGTGGAGCATTTCCTTGGCGGCCTCGATGTCATCGAGCGCGCCGATGTACTCGCGCGAGGCGGCGATGAGGTCGGACTGGTGCGCGTACTCCTTGTTGAGACGCGTGAACTCCTTGATATCGGAGGCGACGGCCGGGTCGGAGAGCTTCTTCTCGAGCTCCTCGTAGGCCTTGATGATCTTTTCGAGCTTGTCGCGCATGGCGGGACTCCTTTATATGCGTGAAGGTGAAAATCGGCAGAATTGATGGGGCGCACGGCGCCGCTGCGGGGGTAAGCCCGGCTAGAACATGTCGATCTTCAGATACATGCGCATCCCTTCGCGTATGGGGTACATAGTTGCGGTCTAACCCATACATGATAGCGTGCGCAGGCAAACCTGCATATAACCCGCACGGAATGAGTGGACGTAGCCGTTGGGGACGTTCCTTAACGACTAGTCGTTTAAGAACGTCCCCAACGGCTAGCAAAGGGACTGTCGCTTTGTCACATTTTAGAGCGCCTGAAGCAGAGCGATGAGGAAGCGGATGCCCTGGAGGTAGGCGCGGCGGGTGATGCGCTCGTTGGTGCCGTGGACGCCGCGATCCCACTCGTCGTCATCAACCACAAAGGCCGAGAAGCGAATGCATTCAGGGCAAATGTGCTGGTAGTTGGCAGCGTCGGTCGCACCGATCACGGTCGAGGGCACAATTGCCACCGGCTCGAATGATCCGTTTTCCTCCGTCCCCTTTGGATCACGGAAATAGCGGGCGGCGATGGAACGAACCGCCTCGAGGCCGGGGCCACCGATGCGCGGGGACGGCGAGGGTTCGGAGCTGCCGGGGCCCAGCTCCACTTCGACACGACCGGCAAGGTCCGCCCCGGCAACCGCCTCACGGCAGCGCGCCACAACGTCGGCCACGCTCGTGCCCTCGAGCATGCGGAAGTTGATGTTGGCCCACATATCCTGCGGCATTACGTTGGCACCGGTGCTGCCGCCCTCGATCTGCGTGGGCGCGCAGGTGGTCGTCACCAGCGGATAGAGCTTCTTGCTGGCAAGGCAATCGCGGACAATGGCGCCCCCGTTGGCGGCAATTTCATCGGCCGTGTAGAGCCCTAACTCGACAAGCTGGGCGGCAAGCAAGTCGGTCACGCGCGTCGGCCACTCGATATCGCAGATTGCAGCGATAGCGCGGCTCAGCACCTCGAGCGATGTGCCACCGTAGGGGTTGGAGGAATGCCCGCCCTCACTCTTCGTCTTGAGCACGATATCGGCATAGCCCTTCTCCGCGAGGTCGGCATGCATAAGCCAGCCCTCGCCCGCACCGTACTCGACAGCCGGAACGATGCGGTAGTCGCCCTCGTCGATCAGGTACTCAAGCTCAATGCCGCGCTCCTCGAGCGCGCGGCCGATGGCGCCTGCACCGTGCTGCGTCGTCTCCTCGTCCTGGCCAAAGGCCAGGAGCAGCGTGCGCTCGTGCTGCCAGCCGTGCGCCAGCGCATACTCGACAGCCTCGAGAATGCCTGCGACCTGGTCCTTCATGTCGATCGCGCCGCGGCCCCAGATGTAGGTGTCGTCCACGTGCCCGCTAAAGGGGGCGTGCGTCCAGTCGGCCTCGGTACCCGGCACCACGGGAACCACATCCATGTGGCCCATGAGCATAACGGGCTTAAGAGCCGGATCGCTGCCGCCAAGCGTCACCAACAGCGAGTGGTCGATCAGCTCGACCTCGCCCGCCGCAAACACGCGCGGCCAGGCCTGCTGCATATAGGCGCACAGGTCGTCGAAGGGCTGCCAGTCCACCGCCCCGGCATCCATGCTCGAGATGGTCGGAAACGACAGCACACGGCCCAAGCGCTCGCACGCGCCTGCCTCGTCTATATCGGCAAAATCGTCCTCATGCGCAAAGAAGCGCCAAACCTCGGCCATGACATCCTTTCGATTGTGACGACAAAGGCCGCCCCACGGGAGCGGCCCTGCAACGCAAGCGTTTGCGGTCGGTTATTTGTCCTCGAGATAACGAGAGAGGAACTCGCGAGTGCGCTGGTGTTTGGGGTTGCCGAAGAGCTCGGCCGGCGCGGCGTCCTCGAGCACCACGCCCTTGTCCATAAAGACCACGCGGTCGGACACGGTTCGGGCAAAGGCCATCTCGTGCGTGACGACGACCATGGTCATGCCGTCGGCCGCAAGCTTGCGCATGACCTCGAGCACCTCGCCCACGATCTCGGGGTCGAGCGCGGAGGTCGGCTCGTCGAACAGCATGATCTGCGGATTCATGCACAGGGCGCGCGCGATGGCCACGCGCTGCTTTTGACCACCGGACAGGCGACCCACGGCGGCGTGCGCGAACTTTTCGAGCCCCACGCTCGTCAAATGCCCCATCGCGACCTTCTCGGCCTCGGCCTTGCTCATCTTTTTGAGCGTGACGGGCGCGAGCGTGCAGTTGTCGAGCACGTCCATGTTGTTGAACAGGTTAAAGCCCTGGAACACCATGCCGATGTCCTCGCGCAGCTTGTTGATGTTGCAGCGCTCGGCCGTGAGGTCCTGGCCGTGGAACCAGATGTGGCCCGCGTCCGGGGTCTCGAGCAGGTTGAGGCAGCGCAGAAAGGTCGATTTGCCCGAGCCTGAGGCGCCAATAATAGTGACGACCTCGCCGGGGTTAACGGACAGGTCGATGCCCTTGAGCACCTCGAGCGAGCCGAAGCTCTTGCGCAGGCCCTCGACGCGGATGAGCGGCTCATTGGTCTGTGCGGCGGCCGCAACGCCGGTAGTAGCGGTATCTGCCATGATGATTCTCCTCGTCTTGAGCCTAGTTGGAGCTGGGCAGCGTGGCCGGAGCCTCGGCACCGAGTTTTTTGCCAAAGGCTTCGAGCAGGCGGCTCGCCACGAGCGTCAGGATCAGGTAGACCACGAGCGCCACGCAGTAGACCTCCATCTGGCGGTAGTACACGCCGGCAACCGTGGTAGTAGCGTACATAAGGTCGAACACGCCGATGACCGAGAGCACCGACGAATCCTTGATGTTGATGATGAGCTCGTTGGTGAGTGCCGGAATAGCGTTTTTAATGCCCTGGGGGAACACGACCTTGCGCATAGCCTGCCACTGCGACAGGCCCAGCGAGCGCGCTGCCTCGGCCTGGCCGGGATCGATGGATTCGATGCCGCCGCGCAGCACCTCCATCATGTAGGCGGTGGAGTTGAGCGAGATGGTGACAAGGCCGGCGGTGAAGGTACTCCAAATCTGGTTGGCCTGGGCGGTCTCGAAGCCCATGCCGCGCAAAACGGTGAAGCCCGCGTAATAGATGAGCAGGCCCTGGACCATCATGGGCGTGCCGCGCACGATGGTGGAGTAGATGGTCGCAAAGCCGCGGCCGATACTCTTAAAGAAGCGCACCAGGTCGTTATCTACGCGGTCGAACGTCTGAATACGCAGGAACACAAAGAGCAGCGCCAGGAAAAAGGCAATGACGGTACCGAAGGTCGCAAGTGCAATGGTGATCTCGATGCCGCGGATAAAGAAGTCGCCGCTCTTGTAGGTCATGTAGACCAGGCTCGACAAAAAGTCGCTGGGGTTGGAGTCCGAGACAATGCTCACCTGCACCAGGTCGATAAATGACATGACGCAGCGGTCGACAAAGAAGATCGCCGCGATGGCGACCACGACATAGCTGCCCAGGCGCGCGCCGCGGCGGAAGCGCTCGGAAGCAAACGGCGACGTTTCGCGATAGTCGTTCCAGTGCATGAGTTTGGTGACGAGCGCCGCCGCCGACACGACGAGCCAGGTCCAAAGGATTGCCCAGAGGCAGTCTTGGAACACGCCCGTAGGCGCCAAGAAGCTCAGCGGCGTGGGGTTGCGTTGGCTAAACGCCAGGCCGAGCGCCGCGATAACGCTCGTGCCCAGGTACACATAACGGTGGTCGGCCTTGATAAAGGAGGCCAGACGATTGATGGTTTTCATGCTGCCTCCCTATGCCGGCTGACGGTCGAGGCACGCGTCCCACATTTGGTCGCGCTCCTCTTGGCTAATGCCCTTGAGTGTCTTGTCGATGAGCTTAAGCAGCTTGTCCGAGCCCTTGCGGCAGCCGACGTTTGCCGCGACCTCCTGCTTAAAGCCCTCGCCCTCGGCAAAATGGATGGGGACGATACCGGGATTTTGGGCCATATAGCCCTTCTCGTTTTCGGTGTTGTACGTCACGGCGTCGCACGTGCCCTGCAGCAGGTTCGAGAACACCGTGGGGACGGAATCGACCGGGTTCTTGTGCACAACGCCCGGGATCTCGTCGATGACGGTGTCGAGCATGGTGTCCTTTTGGCCGAGTACCGTGGCACCGCTAAAGTCGCTAAGCTTGGTGGCGTTTTGGTAGGGAGAGCCCTCTTTTACGAACAGGCCAAAGTAGCCAATGAAGTACGGGTCGGAAAAACCGACGGACTCTTCGCGCTCGGGCGTAGCGCTCATGCCGGCGATGATGAGGTCGATCTGGCCGTTGTTGAGTGAATCGATAAGGCCCGAGAAGCTCTGCTTGACGGCAACGGGCTCGCCACCGAGGGCCTTGCAGACGATCTTGGCGATCTGCACGTCGTAGCCGTCGGCGTAGGCTCCCTGCACGTTGTCGATGGGAATGGTGTACTCACTGGCTTCGGAAACCTGCCAGTTGTACGGGGCGTAGGCCGCCTCCATGCCAATGCGGATCTTATCCTTGCCGATCACGGAATCGGACAGGTCGTCGCGACCGCCGCCCGTCGTGGGCTGAACCACTTTGAGCGTGGACGGACGCTGACAGCCGGCGAGCGCGCCGGCGACGACGGAAGCGCTCGCAGCGAGAGCGCTACCCAAAAAGATGCGACGACTGCACACCGGCTGGGTCTGCATGCCGCGCTGTTGGGGAGAATGCATAATCTGCCTTCCCTGTTGAATCGTATGCTGACGACTTAACAGGATACGCCAGCGACCAGCAGCGCAGCACAAGCTCGAAAAATTAATAGACACACGGTAGTCATAGGGAACGTCGATGTTTTGACAATGCCAGCGAGCGCCACCC
>CAJJVE010000043.1:0-11122 GCA_905196265.1 uncultured Collinsella sp.
ACCTCAACGGTCCAACTTTTTGTCCGCAGTCCCCCTCAACCGGAAAATGCATCCCGGAATGTTGCCGGAAAGTGGAACGTAGTTTCCCAAACAGGCCGTGCGCGGAAAGTGCATCCCGCTATCGAACTTCAAAGCGGGATGCATTTTCCGTGCCAGCAGTTCCGGGCAGCCAACGACCACTCATTTAGTCTGTCCCCAATGACTAGTAGTAGGCCCACATGGCTTCGACTTCGTTAAGGACCTCTACGACGCCCCAGCGGCGGGCGCTGCGGCTGGCCGAGTTGGGGTCGTAGACGCCAATCTGGTCGGTGTCGTCAATACCGTAAAGCACAATGTAGTGGCCCACGTTGGTAAAGGTGCCCGGCCGAACGGCGGCGATGACGGGCGCTCCCGAACGCAGCGCCTGAGTCATCGAGTCGCGATCGTTATGGAGCTCTGTTCCGTTAAGTCCCAACTGCCACGCGCCGCTCGTCATAAACGACCATTCGGTTGCACCGGTGGGGGCGTAATTGCCCGCCTCGGAAAGCGCGCACATATCGACGGGGGTCATATCGGTGCGTCCCGTCTTAAAGATATAGACCATGGTGAGGCACGTAGGCCCGCAGGCATTTTGGCGGATGGTGCCGCCGGCGTAAGGCAGCTCCGACCACGCGGGGTCGATCTGATAGATATGGGGCATCGTGCCGGCTTGCCATTGCGAGCGCGGGGTCGAAAAGGCGAAAGAATAACCGGGCGCGACGGGGGCCTTGAGCAGCTTGTCCTCGGAGGTGGGCTCGAGACCGGCCGAGCCGTGGGACATACAGGAGCTCATAAGCACAAAGACCAGACAGGTGAGGATAGAGCACAGTGCGAGGCGAAGTCGACGAGCCGGCAGGGCGGGGGCATTCACGTGCGATGTCGAGCGGTAAGGCTTGCCGTCGCGTCCGCCTTGGGGATGCGAAAAGAAGCGGTTGATATGGATGCCGGGCTGACGTACGCCGTTGCGGCGCAGCTGCGGAACCTCGGCCTGACGCTGACGAGTGCGCGCGCCCAAGCGGCTATCTTGCTGCGCGCTTGTGCCCGTGCGCGGACGGCCACTTTGCCGTGTTTTGCTTGCCTGCTGCCGAGACGAAGGCCTGGGTTGCTCTTGAGGACGTTGCGGATTGCTGCTTGTGGCACTTCCGGGCGTCGGCGTGGTACGGCCAGCAAGGCGAACGCTTTGTCGCCGTTGATCACCGTCGTTGTATCCGTATGCCATTCGTACCGCCTTGTCTCATGTATAACCTGTCTATCCTACAAAAAAGATGTGCAACAAATGGGTCTGCGCGTCAAAAGCTCGGTAAACGGTACGAAAGGCGCAAAACACACGGCCTCAAAAACATCTCTATATGCGTCCGATGAACGTACGCCCGTCGGACGGGCGGCAACAATGAACGGCAAACCGTGCCGTTCGTCCCAAAAACGGCGCCGCTCATATGCGAGTTCGGCCTTCGGTCGAGCCATGGGCGGCCATGCTGCGCCAAGGCCGTATCTTAAAGCCACGAAATAAAAGAGCGCGGCAAAACAGACCGCGCAAGAGGTGACGTCAAGGGGCGTCAAAAAGGAAAGGAGGGGAACAATGGCGGACAAGAACGCAGAAGTTGCAGTCGAGGATAACGGCGGTATGAAGAAAACGCTTTCGCTCTGGAACTTCTTCACCATCGGTTTCGGTGCCATCATCGGCACCGGTTGGGTTCTGCAGGTCGGCGACTGGATGGTCGTGGGCGGCGGTCCCGTTCCCGCTATGATCGCATTCCTCTTGGGTGCAATCTTCCTCGTGCCCGTCGGAGCTGTTTTCGGTGAGCTCACGGCCGCTATCCCCATCTCGGGCGGCATCGTCGAGTATGTCGATCGTAGCTTTGGCCGTACGCTGAGCTACATCACCGGATGGCTTTTGGCTCTGGGCAACGGCATCCTGTGCCCGTGGGAGGCCATCGCCATTTCGACCCTAGTGTCCGAGATGTTCGGCAGCCTGCCCGGCCTTGAGTGGCTGCGCGCCGTCAAGCTCTACACCATCCTGGGCGCCGACGTTTACCTGTTCCCGACGCTGATCGCGCTCGGCTTCGCAGCCTACGTCATCTTCCTCAACTTCCGCGGTGCCAGCTCGGCCGCCAAGCTCCAGGCCTTCCTGACCAAGGCTCTGCTCTGCGGCATGCTGCTCGCCATGGGCGTCTCGCTGTTCACCGGCTCGCCGGACAATGCCATGCCCGTGTTCTCCCAGGTCACCGGCGCTGGCGGCGGCAAGGCCGCTACCGAGGGCGCCAGCCTGTTCGCCGGCATCGTGTCGGTCCTGGTTCTGACCCCGTTCTTCTACGCCGGTTTCGACACCATTCCTCAGCAGGCTGAGGAAGCAGCCGAGGGCCTCAACTGGAACAAGTTCGGCAAGATCATCTCCCTGGCCCTGCTGGCCGCCGGCGGCTTCTACATGGTCTGCATCTACTCGTTCGGCACCATCCTCGACTGGCATGAGTTTGTTAAGAGCCCGGTTCCCGCGCTTGCCTGCCTCAAGGGTATCAACATGCTCCTGTACCTGGCCATGCTCGTCATCGCCACGCTTGGACCCATGGGCCCGATGAACTCCTTCTACGGCGCCACGAGCCGCATCATGCTCGCCATGGGCCGCAAGGGCCAACTGCCCGAGAAGTTCGCCGAGGTCGACCCCAAGTCCGGCGCTCCCAAGCTCGCCTGCGTCGTTCTGGGCGTTATCACCGTCATCGGTCCGTTCCTGGGCAAGAACATGCTCATTCCTCTGACCAACGTGTCGGCTCTCGCCTTCATCTTCTCCTGCGGTATGGTCGCCCTCGCCTGCCTGCGCATGCGCTTCACCGAGCCCGACCTGCCTCGTCCCTACGAGGTGCCCGGCGGCAAGTTTGGCATCGGCCTCGCTATCGCTGCCTGCGCCATCATCATCGGCCTGCTCGTGATCCCGTTCTCTCCCGCCTCCCTCAACATGGTGGAGTGGAGCATCGTGATCGGCTGGTTGGCTATTGGCCTGGCCCTCATGGCTTTCACCAATTCCCGCAAAAAGTAACGCCTAGTCGGGGCGGACCAGGTACGCGGGGCCCTCTCTTCCGCGCACCGAACCCGGCATCACCTGGGTAGCTTTGTGAGGCCGCGACCCAACACGGCCTCGCCCACATATATGGATCCATAAGGAGGAACCATGTCCACTAAGTATGCAATCGTTGGCGGCAAGCTCATCGACGGTACCGGTGCCGAGCCGGTCGAGAACTCCCTCGTTCTCGTCGACGACAACGGCAAGATCGAGTACGCCGGCACTATGCAGGACCTTCCCGAGGGCGTTGAGGTTATCGATGCCGCCGGCAAGACCGTCCTTCCCGGCCTGATTGACACCCACCTGCACTTCTCGGGCAACCTGACCGACGATGACACCGATTGGGTCATGCAGCCGCTCCTCGAGAAGCAGGCCGTCGCCGTCAAGCAGGCCTACGACTGCCTCACCCACGGCCTCACCACCGTCTGCGAGATCGGCCGCTTTGGTATCCAGATCCGTGACTGCATCGACAAGGGCGTCTTTAAGGGCCCGCGCGTTCTGGCCACCGGCCTCGGCTTCTGCCGCGTTGCCGGCCACGGTGACTCCCACCACTGCACCCAGGAGCTCAACAAGGAATCCCATCCCTGGGGCGACCAGGTCGACGGTCCTTGGGATCTGCGCAAGGCCGTCCGTCGTCGCCTGCGCGAGAACCCCGATGCCATCAAGATCTGGGCTACCGGTGGCGGCATCTGGCGCTGGGACTCCGGTCGCGACCAGCACTACTGCTCCGAGGAGATCCAGGCCGTGGTCGACGAGGCAAAGATGGTCGGCATTCCCGTGTGGAGCCACTGCTACAACAATCACGCCGCTGCCTACGATTCCGTTCGCTTTGGCTGCGAGCAGCTGATTCACGGCTTCGATATCGATGAGCGCACCATGGACCTCATGGCCGAGCCCCGACGATCGCCTTCCTGCCCACCTGGTACGCCACCTATCCGCCCGTCTACGTCCCCGAGCTGCACGACAAGTACGAGGGCACCCTGGTCGAGAAGGAGCTGCAGCGCAACTACGACTGCCTGCGCGAGGCCAAGAAGCGCGGCGTCGTCATGACGATCGGCTCCGACTCCTTCTCCTTCGTCACCCCGTACGGCACCTGCTCCATCGAGGAGATGTACGAGTTCGTCGACAAGATCGGCTTCACCCCGGTCGAGACCATCACCTGCGCCACCCTCAACGGTGCCAAGATGTGCCACATCGAGGACGAGACCGGTTCCATCGAGGCCGGCAAGTGCGCCGACCTGCTGGTCGTCAACGGTGACGTCGCCGCCGACATCCACGTGCTCAACACCGACAACATGGACGTCATCATGAAGGACGGCTGGATCGTCGAGGCTGGCACCTTTGGCGAGGCCAACAAATACAGCGCCTAAACTACCGTTCATCGACGACTGGATGTAAAACACAGTATTTGATTGCATAATGCAATGGAGAGGGTCGCTTGCGGCCCTCTTTATTGCTATGGGTGCGATAGATAAAAGGGGATGACGGTGGATTTAAACAGGCTGATTCTGGGCAAGAGCTACAACTCTACCAAGGTCTTTCGTACGGCCCAGCATGTGGTCCAGGCCATCCTGCTCGGTGTTGTCGTTCCGGCGCTTATCCTGCTGCTTATCTGGGATTTAACCGATAACCCCAATCCCGTTCCGGGCGTTGTCGTTATTGCCGGCATGGTCATGCTGTGCTTCTTTTTCTCGTATGTCTTTGTGGTCCCCGACGACCTCACATCGAGCGCAACCGACCGTACGCTCGCCATCGCATCAAAAATATTCGCCTACACGTCGCGCGGCCTTACGCCCGAAGCGGCCCTGGGCGCCTCTAAAATTATCCTGTCCGAGACCATCGCCTCTGCCATCTGCTTTACCGACGGCAAGCAGGTGTTGGCAAGCTGGGGCGAGGACTCGGCAAAGTGCCCCGCCGGCACCCCGGTCGTGCTCAAGACCACGCTCAGTGTGATTGAGACGGGCGAGCAGAGCGTGTTTTCGCGTGACACCTCCAATGAGACGGGCGGCTATTTTCCCCGCCTGCGCGCCGGCATCGTCGCGCCGCTTACCGTGCGCGGGCATTGCGTGGGCACACTCGAGCTGTATTACCCTCGCCTGAGCAGCATCGATATGCGCCAGACGGCGTTGGCCTCGGGTTTTGCCGATCTCATCTCCACGCAGCTCGCGAGCTTTGAGCTCGAGCGCCAGGACGAGCTTACGGCCCGCGTGGAGCTGCGCGCCCTGCAATCGCAGGTCGATCCTCATTTTCTGTTTAACACCATCAGCACCATCGTGTCGCTCGTTCGAACCGAGCCTGACAAGGCGAGATCGCTGCTGATCGACTTTTCCAACTACTATCGTCAGACGCTTTCTGATTCCGATACGCTCACCACGCTCGAGCACGAGGTGGAACAGGGCACTCGTTATATCAATCTTATGCAGGCCCGGTATGGCGACGGCCGTCTACGCGTTTCGGTCGACATCGACTTTGAGGTGCGCGACAGCCTGGTACCGCCGTTTATCTTGCAGCCGCTGCTCGAAAACTGCATCAAGCATGCGCAGCGCGAGACCGAGCCGCTTTCTATTCGTGTTAGGGCTTTTGAGACCGATGACGGCTTGGAGATCATCGTCGAAGATGACGGCATCGGTATGAGCGAAGAAGTCTGCGCGCATCTGTTTGAGCAGCATCGCCGAGAGGAGCCCGAGAGCATTACCGCCGACGGCTCCGTCAAGCGAGGTTGCGGCCTGGCGCTCTTCAACGTGCTTCAGCGCATCCATTTCTTTTACGGAGAAGATTCTGGCATGCGCGTGAAGTCCCAGGAGGGCGTGGGAACGCAGGTCATCGTTGAGTTGAACGGCGAGCCGCATGAGCCGGCGCCGCTAACGGTGTAGCACGCGGTTGGATTGAGAGAAAAAGAGGGGAAGCGCATATGTCCGAAGGCTGGAACATCTTGGTGGTTGATGACGAGCCTCCCATTAGGGCTGAGCTACGTTATCTGTTGGAAAAGGATGCGCGTGTGGGTCAGATTGCCGAGGCGGGCAATGTCACCGAAGCCGTGGAGTCGATTCTGTCGAACAAGCCCGACGTGCTGTTTTTAGACATTACCATGCCCGGTCGCTCGGGAATTGAGCTTGCCGAGACGCTGCAGAACCTAAAGACGCCGCCGGTCGTGGTGTTTGTGACGGCATTTGCCGAGTATGCGGCCGATGCCTATAACCTCGATGCTGTCGATTACATCGTCAAGCCGGTCGAGGATGCCCGCTTGTCAAAGGCGCTCGACAAGATCGAGACTGCCCTGGGCGCTCGCCGTGTCGTCCATGCTCCGCGCCAGCCTTTGCGCCTGACGGTGGATCGCGGGGGCAAAAAGGTGTTCATTCCCGTGGCGGATGTCTGCTACTTTGAGGCGCGCGCCGATTTTTGCAACGCCGTCTGCGCCGAGGGGACGTACCTGATCAATGAGTCGATTTCCTCGCTCGAGCGTCGCCTGGCCTCCGAGGGCTTTATCCGCGTCCACCGCAGCTATCTGGTTAATTTGGAAGACGTACATAATGTCGAGATCGGCTCCACGGGCCTGATGGAGCTCAGGCTCGATCGCGTAACCTCGACGGTGCCCGTGTCCCGCCGTCGCGCTGCCGAGGTCAAATCGCACTTGGGGCTTGCGTGAGGGTCGGTGTGCCATCGTTTGCCGTTACAGGTTTGGCATGACTGTGCGGTGGGCATAATGGATTGCATCGAATGAAATCGAAAGGATTATTATGCCCGCGCTCATTACGCATCATCTGTTTGGCGAGGAAAGCATCGACCGTCTTCCGCAGGGCGCTATTACGTCCGACGAGGAGCGCATCGCCTTTATCCTGGGAAACCAAGGTCCCGACCCGTTTTTCTTCCACATGCTCACGCCGCGCATCTCCGACTGTATGTCGCTTGCTCAGGTCATGCACCGCTCGCGCATGTCGCGCCAGTTCTCGTGTCTGCGCGACGGCGTGTCGCGCCTGCAGCCGCGCGATGCCAACCTGGGTCGCGCCTTTGCACTGGGCCTGCTGTCGCACTATGTGCTCGACCGCAATGCCCACCCCTTTGTCTACGAGCAGCAGTTTGGCATTGTTGAGTCCGACCCCGAGCTCGAGGCTTCGGGCAGTCAAGTTCACGCCGTGCTCGAAAGCGACCTGGACGTGCTGATGCTGCAGCTCAAACGTGACGGGGCCACGGTCGATGATTATCCGCCGGCGGGCGAGATTGTCACTACCGACCGCATCAATCGCGTTGCCGGCGTGCTGATGAGCTACGTCGCCGGGCGCGTGTACGGTATCGACATCCCGGCGGGGGAGTACGCCGGCGCCGTCTCGGACATGCAGATGCTCTACCGCACTATCGAGCCGGCCGGTTCGGCCAAGACGCGCGCGATTGCCCTGCTCGAGGGCTTGGTGCACGATTATTCGCTGCTCGACGGCCTTGCGCACCGCGTGACGACCGAGTTGCCCGAGCGTACCGGCAACCTGGGCCACTTGGCATGGAAGAACCCCTTTACCGATGAAGTCTCGACCGAGAGCTTCCCCGAGGTCTTTGACCGCGCGCTGCTCGATTACGAGTGCACGGTTGCCCGCTTTATCGAGACCGGCGATATGGAAGCCGTGACCAACCACGTCAATTACAGCGGTCGCGTGCTCGGCGCCGACGAAGAGTTCGACCGCGAGGAGTAGCAAGCTGCCTCGCCCATACTCTCCAATAAGTTGCGGTGGAATAGTTCCTGAATGAAGCCCCCGGAGGGCTAAGCGGGAACTATTTCACCGCAACTGCGTTGATGGGATGGCGTTTCGCCCTGCGTGTCCGTATGACCGCTCCTGGCCCTTTGCCGAATCCTTACCGGCGCTTCTGGACAATTGGGGTACGATGAACTAACTGCATATCGGGCGAATACGAAGGGGCCCTGTCCATGAAATACACCAAGCTCGAGCGTAACTGGGTTATGTACGATGTGGGCAACTCGGCCCTCGTGCTGCTCAATACCTCGGTGGTGCCTATCTACTTTAACGCCATCAATACCGGTGCTTCCTCGGCAGACCTCGTGGTCGCTTGGGGCAACGCGCAGACGATCGCCTCGCTGGTCATTGCCATGCTCATGCCCATTCTGGGCGCGCTTGCCGATTACGCCGGCAACAAGATCAAGTTCTTCTTGGGCTTCTTCCTCACGGGCCTGGTTCTTTGCCTGGCGCAGGCTATCCCCATGTCCGCCATGGCATTTTTGACCGTGTACGTGCTGTGTACCATCGGCCTTAACTCTTCTATGACGTTCTACGACGCCATGCTGCCCGACATTACCACCGACGAGCGCATGGACGCCGTGTCCAGCTCGGGCTATGCCTGGGGCTACATCGGTTCCACTGTGCCGTTCATCATCTGCCTGGCGCTTATCATGGGTGGCCCCGCTCTTGGCGTCCCCACCATGCTGGCAACGCGTCTGTCGTTTGTCATCACCGGTGCCTGGTGGCTCATCTTTACCTTGCCACTCATTCGCACCTATAAGCAAAAGTACGGTCGCGAGCGCGGTCCCCAGGACACCATCGGCCACATCGTGGGCGGCGTGTTCTCCGAGGTCGGACACACCATGCGCGAGATCGCCCACAACAAGCCCGTGCTGGTCTACATGATCGCGTTCTTCTTCTACATCGATGGCGTCCATACGGTCATCTCCATGGCAACCAGCTACGGCTCGGCTTTGGGCATCGATTCGACCCAGCTGGTGCTGGCGCTGCTCGTTACGCAGTTCGTCGCTTTCCCGTCCGCCATCATCTACGGCAAGCTCGCCGGTCGCGTGGGCACGCTCAACATGATCATGGTGGCCGTCGCCGCCTACATGGGCATCGTGCTCTTTGCCGCGTTTTTCCTCAAGACCGCCTTTGAGTTTTGGGTGCTCGCTATTTTGGTTGGCCTGTTCCAAGGCGGCGTGCAGGCGCTGAGCCGCAGCTATTTTGGCCGCATCATCCCCAAGGAAAAGTCCAACGAGTACTACGGCTTCTTTGATATCTTTGGCCGCTACGCAAGCGTGATGGGCACCTTCCTGGTGTCGGTCGTCACCTCGCTGACCGGCAACCCGTCGCTGGGTGTCCTTTCCATCGGCGTGCTGCTGGTGCTTGGCTTTGCGCTGCTGGTTCGTCTGTCCCGCATGGCTCAGACGGCGGCGTAAGGCAACCGGGCTCAGTACAGCAATTGGGCCTATCTGCAGTACTCTTTTGGAAGTAGCCGCATAAATCATTCTGACTTCCGAACAATGTTTAGCCCAAGTGGGTATGATGGAAACAGCTAGGTCGCGGGGCGTCGCCTGTGTTTGGCGGCGCCCCGTTTTTGTGTTGCAAGGAGGGTAAAGGCATGAACGCCACGGTTGTGATCCCAACATATTGGGCGGGCGATGATATCCAAGCAAACGCTCCCGGCACCTACGATCACTCGACGTCGCTCAATGCCGCCAACCCGGAACTCGATCGCTGCCTGACTTCGCTCGAGCAGGTACGCGACATTCCGCGCATCATTCTCTTGGTGGTCTGTCCGGTTTCTGCCACGGCCGACGTATCCCATCGCGTGCACGAAATCGTTAATGCGCATCCCACACTTAAGGTCACCATCGTTACCAATACTCAGGCTTCGCGTGTTGCCGACCGCGTGGCGCAGATTGCGCCCAAAGGCTCGGGCGAGTGCGTGAGCCTGCGCGGCTACGGCGCCATCCGCAACATGGGTCTTGCCTGCGCGGCGGTGCTGGGGCACGACGCGGTTGTGTTTTTGGATGACGACGAGACCGTCATCGATGCCGACTTTATGAAGCGTGCGACCTATGCACTGGGCCAACAGACGCGTCAGGGCCTGCCGATTTTAGTCAAGAGCGGATACTTTTACGATCGCGACGGGTCGCCGCTGGCTCCCACGGACAAAGCGGGCATTTGCCATCGCTGGTGGACTAAGCGTATCGAGTTCAATCGCTGGATGAAAAAGGCGCTCTCGGGCACCCGCATCTCGCGCTCCAATTACGTGTGCGGCGGCCTGATGGCCCTCCACGCCCGCGCCTTTACGCGCGTGGCCTTCGACCCGTTTATCACCCGCGGCGAGGATCTGGACTACCTCTTTAACATGCGCATGTTCGGCTACGACGTGTGGTTCGACAACGAGTGGACCGTGCGCCACCTGCCGCCCGAGTCCGAGAAGCGCTCGCCGCGCTTTATGCAGGACGTGTACCGTTGGTACTACGAGCGGGCCAAGCTGACGTTCGCTGCGCACCAAAAGGAGCTCATTCCGGTTACGGCCGCATCACTCATGCCCTATCCGGGTCCGTGGATCTCGCGCGAGCTTGACGACCGCGTGCGCAAGACTGCCATGGTCCGCAGCATGTTTACCCGCGAGCACGAGGGGTATCTGCGCGTCTGGCGTCATGGTATTGACGAGGCCAAGACCTATGCCCGCCAAAACGCCGCAAGCTACCTGCGTTTTCAGAGTTTCTGGCCCAAGATCATGGACGAACTTTGGCGCGACGCACAACTGATTAGCATCCTGGAGGGGGCTGAATGATCGACCGCCGCGCCCAGCGCGATAATTCAATTTCAATCTTTCGCATCATCGCCGTTGTCTGCGCCGTTTGCGTGTTGGTGTACTTTATCTTTGCCCTGGCGACTGGCATTGAGCCGATTGCCACGGTGGTCGCCTGTGCGCTGCTGTGCATCTTCCTGTGCATCTTTATCTATTTGACGCTCAATCCCGATTCGGTACGCTCCCAGTATACCGAGGAGACGCTTTCGGTTGCCTCGGCCATGCTCGAGGACATTAAGGGCGGTCTGACGCAGGAATCGGCGCTTTTGGTGTGTCGGCGTATCCTGCCCGAGACACGTGCCATGACCGTTGCCATCACCGATGA
This sequence comes from uncultured Collinsella sp., assembly GCA_905196265.1. Classification (GTDB taxonomy): domain Bacteria; phylum Actinomycetota; class Coriobacteriia; order Coriobacteriales; family Coriobacteriaceae; genus Collinsella. The sequence continues at coordinate 10,953 of CAJJVE010000043.1, forward strand.
GGGCAACGTGCTGGCCTGCGTGGGCGAGTTCGAGGAAAAGCTGCTGCCCGATTCGCCCATCCACACGCTTGCCACACGCTACGTCATTGAGCACGGCATCGTGCAGTCGTTCAACCGCGTGGTGGACGTGGTGGGCTCGGATGGCTCGCACAACCAGGTTCCCGCCGGTA
>CAJJVE010000044.1:0-11054 GCA_905196265.1 uncultured Collinsella sp.
AGCGCAGTCGGCGCAGGTGCCCTTGCGGTAGATGCGCACGCATACCGCGACAAACGCAATACCGATAACAGCCAGTACAACAATATCGATAGGTGCCATAGCAAGCCTCCTCTAGTTAGCCACTACTTACTTTACCCCATTCTCCACCTAACAAAAGGGACAGGTTTATTTTGGTCGGTTTTATCTGCGGAAACGCCACATCTTAACTTCTGGAGCAAAGCAATCTGACCCCATTGCACCAAAAAGCCCGAGTGTCGCTGGGACACCCGGGCTCGTGGAAAGGGGTTAATCCTTATTCGGACTTAAGCGGAAACTGCGGCGGAAGCAGTGTTGGTCTCGTCCTCGTCGGTCCATGCATGCTTGGGCATGGGACGGAAGATCTGGAAGAGCATCGCAACCAGCAGCACGATGGCCACAATCGTCCAGATACCAAACTGTCCAAGAACAAGCAAGTTGTAGAACTGGTTGATGAACAGGCCGATCACCCAAGCAAAGGCGCACTCGTAACCGATGGCGATCGCAGTCCACTTGCCGGAATCCATCTGGTTGCGGATGGTGCCAATGGCGGCAAAGCACGGAGCGCACAGCAGGTTGAAAGCGCCAAAGGCAACGCAAGCGCCCATGGTGGGGAACATGCCGGCAAACGCGGTCCACAGGCTCGGGTCGGTCTCGGCGGCGTCGGCAACGGACAGCAGCGAGCCGGCGGTGGCGACGACGTTCTCCTTAGCGACGAGACCCGAGACGGTCAGCGCGGTGGCCTGCCAGGTGCTAAAGCCGAGCGGGGCGAAGATCCAGGCGACCAGGTTGCCAAGCATGGCGAGCACGGAGTAGTCCATGAACTCCTCGGGGATGCCGTCCATCGCAGGCAGGAAGCCAAAGGAACCGTTGTAGCTACCAAAGTTGGAGAGGAACCAAACCACGACAGTAGACGCGAAGATGACCGTGCCGGCCTTCTTGATAAAGGCCCAGCAGCGCTCCCACACGTGCAGCGCCCAAGAGCGGATCGCCGGGAAGTGGTAGGCAGGAAGCTCCATAACGAACGGCGTCGGGCGACCGGCGAAGAGCTTGGTCTTCTTGAGCATCAGACCCGAACCGATGACGGCGAAAACGCCCAGGAAGTAGAAGAGCGGGCTGATCCACGCGGCGGTGGTGGAAGAATCGCCGATGATGGAACCCATGAGCAGGGCGATGATCGGCAGCTTAGCGCCACAGGGAATGAACGTGGTGGTCATGACCGTCATGCGGCGGTCCTTCTCGTTCTCGATGGTCTTGGTGGCCATGACGCCGGGGACGCCGCAGCCCGAGGACACGAGCATGGGGATGAAGGACTTACCGGACAGGCCAAACCGGCGGAACACGCGGTCCATGATGAAGGCGACGCGGGCCATATAGCCGCAGTCCTCCAGGAAAGACAGCATCACGAACAGCAGGAACATCTGCGGGACGAAGCCGAAGATGGCGCCCAGACCACCAACGATACCGTCGCAGACCAGCGAATCGACCAGGCCGCCGTCCTCGGTGCCACCCGCCACAAGGGCGTCGTGCACCACGGTGGTGATACCCGGGACATAGGGGCCGTACTGCGCCGGGTCAACCGAGTCGGCGTTGTCGCCTGCGGCCTCGACGGCTGCATCGTAGGCGTCGCGACCCTGGCCGAGCACGTACCAACCGTCGGTACCGAAGAGCTGGTCGTTGGTGAAGTCCGTCACCGTGCCGCCCAGGGTGGAAACGGCGATGTAGTACACGCAGAACATGATGACCACAAAGATCGGCAGGCCCAGAATACGGTTGGTAACCACGCGATCGATCTTCTCGGAGGTGCTCATCTTGGCAGGAGCCTTGGTCATGCACTCGTCGATAATGTGCGCGATGACGCCATAGCGCTCACCGGTGATGATGGACTCGGCATCGTCGTCGCAGTCCTGCTCGCACCGGGCGACCAGCTCCTCCACGCGAGCAGCCTTCTCCTTAGTGAGGTTGATGAGTTTACAGGCGTCTGCATCACGCTCGAACAGCTTGACGGCGTAGTAGCGACGCTTGTTGGCGGGAACGCTCGCCGGAAGGTTGTTCTCGATGTGCGTCAGAATGTCCTCGATGGAGGAATCGAACTTGTGCTCCGGCACCTGACCCTTAGAAGCAGCGGACTTTTTGACCTGCTCGAAGAGCTCCTTGATGCCCTTGTTCTTAAGAGCCGAGATCATCATGACCGGACAACCAAGCTTCTTGGAGAGCTTGTCGGTGTCGATCTTGTCGCCATTCTTCTCGACCAGATCGGCCATGTTGAGGGCGACGACCACAGGCAGGCCGGTCTCGATGACCTGAAGCGCCAGGTATAGATTGCGCTCCAGGTTGGTGGCATCGACCACCTGAACGACGACATCGGGCTCGCCGCTCATGAGATAATCGCGCGAGCATTGCTCCTCGGGGCTGTAGGGGGAAAGCGAGTAGATGCCGGGGAGGTCCGTGATGGTAACGTTCTTGTCGCTTAGGAGCTTGGCCTCCTTTTTCTCAACCGTGACGCCGGGCCAGTTGCCAACGTAGCCGTTGGCGCCGGTGATCAGGTTGAAAAGCGTGGTCTTGCCGCAGTTGGGGTTACCCGCCAGCGCGACATGGATCTGAGAATCCGCCATTCAATCCTTCTTCCTTGTGTGCCTGCGCTGCTTTCTCCGCACAGGCTGGATAATGTGCTTCAAAGTTGCTGCATTAAGTTAGAAATACCTAACTTTATCTGCAGAAATATACGCCGCGAGCCCTTACTGGACCTCGACGACAGCCGCCTCCTCCTTGCGGATGGAAAGCTCGTAGCCGCGCACGTTAATCTCGACCGGATCACCGAGCGGTGCAACCTTCACGACCTTGAACGAAGTGCCCTTGATGAGCCCCAGGTCCATAAGGTGGCGGCGAAGCGCACCCTCACCGTGAAGCTTGACGATGGTAGAGCTCTCGCCCACCTTAACGTCACCCAACGTCTTCATCCTCTTGTCCCCCTTTCGGTTTTTATGAAATGCTGCGGACTAACCGACGGTCATGATGTGCATGGCAACCTTGGAATCGATGCCAAAGCGTGCGCCCAGCACCGTGACGATGATATTGGCGCCACTCGAGCTCACCACGTGGATTTCGTTGCCCTCGACAAAGCCGAGGTCTTTGAGGTGGTGTTTCATGTCCTCATTGCCCTTTACACGCGACACGCGCACGGTTTCGCCCGCTTTTACCATCGAAAGCGGCATGGCCGGCATCTGCGGTCCGCAAGACATGAGTGGCTCCTAACGTCAGTTCGTCCTCAACATCGACGCGTTAAAAGTTAGCCACGTCTATGTTCGCTATAGTAAACTAGCACGTGGTTAACTTTTTGGAAAGGGTCCTGTTCAGTTTTTCGAAAAAGTTTCCTATACGAAACAAAAGGGCGCGGCAAAGGACCATCCTTTACCACGCCCTATCATGCCTAGAGCGAGAGATTTCTGATCGATGTGACGCAGGAGGCCTCATCCACGCCCGAAACACGAAAGACGACGTTTTCGCCGCACTCACCATAGAGGGCCATGAGCCCCATGACATCGCGGCCATCCGTGTGGCGGTCGCCGATACTGACTGACACGTCACTACGGTGCTTGGCAATGATGTCATAGAGCAGCGCAACCGGGCGGGCATGTAATCCCAACGGATCTTTAATCGTCTTTGTAAACTCGACCATGTCCCCTCCCGCGGCATCGCACATTCGGCCGGCAAACCCAGCCACGTGGTAGTTATTGTACGTTACCGGCGCACCCCCGTCCCACAAAAAACGAGGGAAGGCACGCGTCCTTCCCTCGTTACGGGCAATATGTAGCCGTTCGTCTACATCAGGCGCAGACTGACGTCCTTGAGCTGGGCGCCGGAAACGGCACTCGGGGCGCCCGACATGAGGTCGGAGCCGCTGGCCGTCTTGGGGAACGCCATGACGTCGCGGATGGAGTCGGAACCGGTGAGCAGCATGCACACGCGGTCCAGGCCCAGAGCGAAACCGCCCATCGGGGGCGCACCAAACTTGAGGGCCTCCATGAGGAAGCCGAACTGAGACTCGGCACGCTCCTCGGTAAAGCCCAGGAGCTTGAGCATGGACATCTGCATCTCGGCGTTGTGGATACGCATACCGCCGCCGCCGGCCTCAAAGCCGTCCATGACAAAGTCGTAGGTGCAAGAACCGGCTGCCAACGGGTCGGCCTCGATCTTGGCGATGTCGGTCTCGGTCGGCAGAGTGAAGGGCTGGTGCTCGGCAGCGTAAGCCTTGCGGTCCTCATCCCAGTGGAACAGCGGGAAGTTGACGACCCACAGGAAGTCGTGGCCCTCGCGCTTGATCTCGAGCGCATTGGCCATGTGGGAGCGCATGCCGCCCAGGATCTCGTCAGAGAGCAGACGAGGGCCGGCGGCGAACATCACAAGGTCGCCGGGCTCGACGTCCATGCGCTCGCGCAGAGCCGCCATCTCCTCGTCCGAGAAGAACTTGACGATGGGGCTGTTGATGGAGCCGTCCTCACGGAAGGCGATCCAAGCCAGGCCCTTGGCGCCAAACGTGGAGGCCACGCCGGCAAGCTTATCGATCTTGGCACGTGCCCAGGCACCGGCGCCCTTGGCGTTAATGGCCTTGACGACAGAGCCCTCCTCGTTTGCGGCGGTCGCAAAGACCTTGAACTTGGAGTTGGCGAAGATGTCGGTCAGGTCGACCAGGTGCATGCCGTAGCGGGTATCGGGCTTGTCGGAGCCATAGGTGTCCATGGCCTCCCAGTAGTCCATGCGACGCAGCGGCGTGGGCATCTCGACACCCATGCGGCCGAAGGCGTCAGCCAGGACCTCTTCGAGTGCGCTCATGACATCGTTCTGGTCCACGAAAGACATCTCGATATCGACCTGGGTGAACTCGGGCTGACGGTCGGCACGCAGGTCCTCGTCGCGGAAGCACTTGGCAACCTGGTAGTAGCGCTCGACGCCACCGACCATGAGCAGCTGCTTCAGGAGCTGCGGGGACTGCGGCAGCGCGTAGAAGTTGCCCGGCTGAATACGGCTGGGAACGATGAAGTCGCGGGCGCCCTCGGGCGTGGACTTAAACAGGGAGGGCGTCTCGACCTCCATGAACTCACGGTTGTGCAGCGCCTCGCGAATGGCAAAGGTAAAGTCGGAGCGCAGCTTGAGGTTGGCCATCATCTCGGGACGACGGAGATCCAGATAGCGATAGCGCAGGCGGGTGTCCTCGCTGGTCTCGATGCCGTCCTCGATCTGGAACGGCGGGGTGACGGACGTGTTGAGCACCTCGGCGTGGTCGGTCAAGACCTCGATCTCGCCGGTCGCGAGCTTAGTGTTGGTGGTCTCCTCGCCACGGGCGCGCACGACGCCGTGAATCTTGATGGGCCACTCGGGACGCATGGTCTCGGCGATCTTAAAGGCGTCGCCGTCGGAGTGCTCGGGGTCGAAGGTGAGCTGCGTGATGCCCTCGCGGTCGCGAAGGTCGCAGAAGATAAGGCCGCCGTGGTCGCGGCGACGGCTCACCCAACCGGTGAGGGTGACCTCTTCGCCCACGTTCTCGAAGCGAAGCTCGCCGCATGTACGGGTGTGCATGGAATGCTCATCGATGGGACGGGTCTGGCTCATACCAGTGATCCTCCTTTATGGATCTGTGCCGCCCCGTGTCGTTCCGGGCGGCGTCGTACAGATTTGCCCAGCCTGCGTAAACCGCGCAGCCAGACATGGCGTTCTATCTTATCGCACCCGCGTCGATGTGCCGCGAAAAAGTAGTTCTTGCCCAAAGACTTGACGGAGACGAAACAATTGACGCACCGTGGCCGTCGCCCAGGCGTGCGGCGTGCGACAATGTGCCCCAATACAACCGCACTCGGAAAGGCCCGTCATGACCGCACGCCTCATCGTTATGGATATCGACTCCACGCTCATCAACCAGGAGGTCATCGACCTGTTGGGCGAGGAAGCCGGCGTGGGCGAGCAAGTGGCGCAGATCACCGAGCGCGCCATGCGCGGCGAGCTCGACTTTAAGCAAGCGCTCGAGAAGCGCGTGGGGCTGCTTGCCGGCTTGGACGAGAGCGTGTTCGAGCGCACCTTTGCGCGCGTGACGTTTACCCCCGGCGCGCTGGAGCTTGTGCGCTCGGCGCACAGCAAGGGCTGGAAGGTCGGCGTGGTAAGCGGCGGCTTCCACGAGGTCGCCGATAAGATCGTGGCCGCCGCGGGCATCGACTTTTGCCTCGCTAACCGCCTGGAGGTCGTGGACGGCAAGCTCACCGGTAAGCTGGCTGCCAACATTGTGACCAAGGAGTCCAAGCTCATCCAGCTGCTGGATTGGGCAGTTGAGTGCGGCGTCGACATGGCCCACACGGTCGCTATTGGCGACGGAGCAAACGATATCCCCATGATTCAGGCCGCGGGCACGGGCATCGCGTTTTGCGCCAAGCCCAAGACGCGCGAAGCCGCCCCGTTTGCCATCGACGAGCGCAACCTGATGCTCGCCATGGACATCATCCTGCGTGACTAGCCGATCCGTCTAACAATTGAATCAGTTTGTCCTATAGTTTCCGAACAATTTTGTCTTAGTGTTCGGAAACATACCCTTTGAGTGCTAGACTTTGCGCCGTCGAAGGGAACATATATGGATAAGCGAGACCTAGAGCAGCTGCTGAGCGATGTTGCCGGCGGATCAGTCACCCCTGCCGATGCCCTCACGCGCATCCAGACGGCGCCAACCGCCGATCTGGGTTTTGCGCAGCTCGATCTTTCACGCGGGGTACGCCAGGGAGCCGGCGAGGTTGTCTACGGTGCCGGTAAAACCGCCGAGCAGATTGCCGCCATTATCGAGGCGCTGCGCGATGCCGGCCAGGAGCGCATCCTGGTCACGCGCCTGGACAGCGAAAAAGCGGCCCGTACCTCGGAGCTCCTCGACAACGGCATCGACCTGGGATATGTCCCGGACGCACAGCTCGCCCTCGTGGGCGGCAAGCCCTCCCCTACCGGCAACGGACGCATCGTCGTCGCCTGCGCCGGCACAAGCGACCTGCCCGTCGCCGAAGAGGCGGCACTGACGGCCGAGTTCTATGGCAACGAGGTCGACCGCCTCTACGACGTAGGTGTCGCCGGCCTGCACCGCCTGCTCGCACATGCCGAGGAACTTGCCCGGGCGCAGGTGGTCATCGCCATCGCCGGCATGGAGGGCGCGTTGGCGAGCGTTATCGGCGGTCTGGTGAGCTGTCCAGTCATCGCCGTTCCCACCAGCGTGGGCTACGGCGCAAATTTTGGTGGCGTAGCCGCGCTGCTCGCCATGCTCAACTCCTGCGCCAGCGGCGTTTCGGTCGTCAATGTCGACAACGGCTTTGGTGCCGCCTACCAGGCAAGTCTTATCAATCATCTGAGCGCTGGCACGCCCCGCGCCCGTTAAGGAGCATTCCATGTCTAACCATCAGCATACGCTTATCATCGACGGGACCTCGGGCATCAGCGGCGATATGACCGTCGCGGCCCTGCTCGACCTGGGCGCCAGCGAGGAGCACCTGCGCGAACAGCTCGCTACGCTGCCGGTCGACGGCTTTACGATCGCCGTCACGCGTGCAAACAAGCATGGCATCGACGCCTGTGATTTTGACGTCCAGCTTGCAGAGGAGCTCGAGAACCACGACCACGATATGGCCTGGCTCTACGGCAACGAAGCAGCTGCCGAGCACACGCACGAGCACGAGCACCACCATCATGAGCACGACGAGCACGAACACGAGCACTGCCACGAGCATGACCATGAGGCCCATGGCCATGGCCACGAGGACCACCATCACGCCCATCACCATCACCACCGTTCTTTGGCGGACGTCACCGCCATCATCGACGGCTCACAGCTAAGCGATGGCGCCAAGCGTCGCGCCCTTGCCATTTTTTCCGTACTCGCTACTGCCGAGGCCAAGGCTCACGGCAAAACGCCCGACACCGTCCTGTTTCACGAGGTAGGCGCCGTCGACTCCATCGTCGACGTCTGCTCTGTCGCTATCTGCCTCGATGACCTGGGTATTGAGGACATCGTGGTCGAGTCGCTTTCCGAGGGCCACGGCACCATCCGCTGCGCCCACGGCCTTATGCCCATCCCGGTGCCCGCCGTCATCAACCTATGCCAAGCAGGCAATATCGCTCTCACGCCCGCACCGGTCGCCGGCGAGCTCGTGACGCCCACGGGCGCCGCCATCGTCACCGCGCTGCGCACGTCCGAGCACCTGCCGGCCCGTTACCGCATCAAAGCCGTCGGCTACGGCGCCGGCAAACGCCCCTACGAGGGTTGCTCCGGCACGCTCCGTTGTCTCCTCGTTGACGAGGACGCATAGCCATGGATGCCCGCAAGGCCAAAAGCCGCGCCGCTATTGTCACGGCGTTTTCCGAGCTCCTTCGCGAGGAGGACTACGGCAAGATCACTGTCGGCGACATCATCGCTCGCGCCCACGTAGGCCGCGCGACATTCTACGGCCTCTTTAAGAGCAAAGATGACCTACTGTCCGAGCTCGTGAGCGACATCTGCACCCACGCCCTCGACGACGATGGCACACCGCTCGACGACCCACTCGTGCAGGTCGAGCATATCCTCAACAACCTCTGGGAGCGCCGCCAGGGCGTTCGAGCCCTCGTAGCCGGCGCCGGATCCCGCGTCTTCGCCGACTGCTTACGCAAGACTATCATGTCGCGTGCAGCCGAAACCGTCCCTACCGACCCAAACGGCCCCGCCGCCACCATGGACCGAAGCTTCCTACTACACCACATAGCCTCAAGCTTCGTAGGAATGGTCCAATGGTGGGCCTGGCACAACTTCGAAGCCCCAAAAGAGGACGTAGCCAAAGACTACCTCTCAGCCATAAAGCCCCTCTTCAGATAGACGCCTCCTCCCAAGGCGTCATCCCTTCCCAAAGTATCGCCCTCATCTCAACGCCCCCAACAACCAAGCGCCCACCACATCCAAATTCAGATATATATGTTGGGTTGCTTGCTCGGGCGCAGCAAAGACCCCGCAGCTGGCCGCATGGGGTAACTTCCCAGCGCATTCCGCAGGACGCAAAAAGGCTCGCCGCACGAAGTGCGCAGCGAGCCTTTTTGCATGTCCGAGGACGCGCTGGGAAGTTACCCCATGCGGCCAGCGGACAACTATGTAGCCTCAGACTAGAACATGCCCAAGAAACCATGCACAAACAGCGCGGCCAGAGCGGCACCGACAAACGGCGCGATGCCAGGAACGAGCAGGCCATACTTCCAGTTGTTGTCGGCCTTGTTCTTGATCGGCAGCACCTGATAGGCCATGCGAGGACCAAGGTCACGAGCCTGGTTCATGGCGAAGCCGGTGATGCCGCCCATGCCCATGCCAACGGCCCAAACGATCAGACCGACGCAGATGGCGAGCATCAGAACGTTCTCGCCAGCACGGTTAGCAGCAGCAAGGATGGCGCTGATGAACACAAAGGTGCAGATAGCCTCGCAGAAGAAGTTGCGGGCATAGTTGGTGCCCTCGGTGGTGGGGTTAGTCGAGAAGATGTTACGCTGGGCAATGGGATCGACGACACCATCGGAAGCCTTGAACTCATCGGCATACATCAACCACGCGATCACGGCACCCGCAAAGCCGCCGAGCATATCGGCAATCATGAAGGGAATGCAGCTGCTCCACGGCACCAAGCCTACGATGCACTGGGCAAGCACCATGGCGGGGTTCATGCACACGGCGCCGCCAAAGATAAACAGGGCGACCGAGATGCCAAAAGACCAGGTGGTGATGGCAAACATGTGGCCGGAGCCCTGATACTTGGTGCCCTTAAGCACGGTATCGCAGTGCACGCCCACGCCAAAGATGATCATGAGGGCCGTTGCGCCGAATTCGCAGAGGAGTTTGGTAAGCATAAAACCTTATCTTTCTTGTCGGTTATAAACGATTCGTTTGGACCACGCACTAGTGCTGCGCGACGACAACGCCCAGGCCATCGGGAATGACGGCAACCTTGGCATCGGCACCCTTCATCTCAAAGGCGAGCTTGAGCGCCTCCTCGATAGTGTTGACCGGCGTCATGTGCATATCCTTGAGCATCTGGTGATCGCACAGGTCGGTGACCATGATCACAGGGTGATGCGCCAGGATGCGGGCGAAAATCTGGCTCGTCCACTGATCGGGCAGGGTCTCGTCCTTAGGACGGTCGATGCAGGCGCGCTCAAACTCCGCCGGATCATTGTCGGCGATGTTGTGATAGAAGCCCTCGCCACCGTGACCGTCAGCACAACCGGCGACATCGATGATCACGCCGCCCACGGGAAGTGTGGCCTCAGCGGCGCACATGCCCTTCACGGCCTGATAGATGTTCTGGTCGAGCGGGTAGCCGCCGTTGGTGGTGATGGCAATCTCGCACTCAACGGGCTCAACGCCGGCAAGGCTCTTCACAAACTCGCAGCCGGCCTCGTGCGCCTTGTGAATGTCGCCGGCAAAGGAGCCGATGACCTCGTGCTTGCCGTTGAGCACCACGTTAAGCACAAAGGCAAGGTGAGCCATCTCGGCAGCGGCAAACATGTCCTCGCTCACGTGGTTGTGGCACAGGTTGCCGGCACGCGAATGGGAATCGTTCACAAACTGACCATTGTGGTTGTACATGATGGTCTTGTAGCTGGCGATGCCAGGCAGGACGGACTTGCGGCTACCAGAGAAACCGGCAAAGAAGTGCGGCTCAATAAAGCCCTCGGCAAGCAGCAGATCGCAATCGGCAGCAATCTTGTTGATGATGCACTCGCCGCCAGAAGGCAGAGTGCCGATCTTTTTCATCATGCTGTCATCAGTCGCGACGTGCATAACGATTTCCTCGTTGGCAACGATCTCCTCGCCGTACTTGTTGACGAGCTCCTCGTGCGTCGACGGACGATGCATACCCGTAGCAACCAGAATGCGAACGCGCGCCTCAGGCGCAGTGGAGTGGATGTGATGCAGCAGAATAGGCATCGTCACTCGCGAGGGAACGGGACGCGTATGATCGGAGCTAATAATGACGATATCCTTCTTGCCAGCACAAAGCTCC
>CAJJVE010000045.1:0-11049 GCA_905196265.1 uncultured Collinsella sp.
ACTTATCATTTTTAAAAATAATGCTCGAAAAATCGTTCAAGAAGTCGCGGGGCGATTTTTGATGCGTCGCGCGTCAAGCGATGTGGCAAGTTCTTGGTTAGATATTGGTCAGTTTTGGGGCAACCTTGCCAAAAGCTTGACGGATGCAGATTTAGACGTCGACGAATGAACACTCTAGGCAGGCTCCAAGCAAAATTCTGGGCTGATTCTCGATAATCGCTTCCAATCGTCCCTTGCTGCGTGCCACCCTCGCGTACAATCTGCTCCGACATTCGCGCGCCGCTCGGCGCTTAAGAGGGGAGGACCCCATGGCAAACGAGATCTGGACCATCAAGCGTTGTCTCGAGTGGACCAAGGAGTACCTGGCCGAGCGCGGTGAGGAGCATCCCCGTCTTTCTGCCGAGTGGCTGCTGTGTGCGGCAACGGGCCTGGCGCGTATCGACTTGTATATGCGCATGGACGAGACGCTCGGCGCAGCGCAGCTCGAGACCATGCACGCGGCCGTCGTCCGTCGCGCGAAGGGCGAGCCGCTGCAGTACATCACCGGTAGCACGCAGTTTCGCATGATCGACGTCGCGTGCGCCCCTGGCGTGCTCATCCCGCGCCCCGAGACCGAGATGCTCGTCGAAGAAGTCCTGAACTACCTGGATGCCGAGGTGCTGAGCCCCGAGGCCGCCGCCCGCCAGCGCGTGGAGCTGCCTTGGAACGATGAGGTCGAACAGGCTCGCAAAGCCGAGGCGGCGCTGGCCGACGAGCGCGCGACCGCCGAGCGCCGTGCTGCCAACCTGACGGCCGCCGATGAGGCTGCGCTGGGTAGCGACGTGCTCGGTAGCCGCGCCTATGCCGAGGAGCTTGCCGATCGCGAGGCCGAGGAAGCCGCCGTGCGGGCGGCAGAAGCAGAGGCCGTGGAAACCCCCGAGCCCGAGCTCGACGAATACGGCATCGCCATCGACGGTGCCGACCAGGAGACGGCTTCAGCTCAGGATGCTGCTGCGCCTGCTCCAGCCGAGCCCCGCATCGCCCGCGTTCTCGAGGTCGGCTGCGGCACGGGCTGCATCTCGCTCTCGCTTGCCTGGGAGCGTCGCGGCCACGTCACCTGCACTGCTACCGATATCGAGCCGCGCGCCATCGACCTTGCTACCAAAAACCGCGATGCGCTTGGCCTCACGTCCGACGAGGTCTCCTTCAGTCTCACGAACCTGGTGAGCTCCATTCCCCGCGAAGAGTGGGGCACCTTTGACGTACTCGTCTCCAACCCGCCCTACATCCCCAGCGATGTCATGCGCTCGCTGCCGCACGAGGTCAAGGACTTTGAGCCCGATCTGGCGCTCGAGGGCGGTGCCGACGGCCTCGATATCTTCCGCCGTCTGCTCAACGCGGCGCCCTACATGTTGTGCGCCGGCGGCCTCTTTGCCTGCGAGCTCTACGAGGGTGCGCTCGACGCTGCAGCCGAGCTCTGTCGTCAAGCGGGTCTGTCGGACGTGCGCATCGTCCACGACCTCACCGATCGCCCCCGCATCGTCCGAGCCATCGTCACCGAGCCCAAACAGCGCCAGTAATATTTATTAACTGGTTAGCAAAAATTATAAAGTAGTTTATAATTAGGACGGCTGAAAGAGGTCGGCCCATGCAACCTCCTACCTTTCGGGAAATCATTGCCCTACTCAAGCACGATGGATTCGTGAAGGTCGCGCAAGTCGGTGGTCATGCTAAGTATGTTTCTGGCGACCGTGTTGTCACCGTGAACGGCTCTGGTGGTGATCGACCAAAGAAGGGCACGTGGGCAAGTATTCGTCGCCAAGCTGGATGGTAGTTGGAGGCAAAATGAGGCAGCGATTTACCTATGACTGCGTTCTCATAAAAGAAGACGACGGTTACTGCGCCAGCTTCCCGCAGATTCCCGGCGCCTTTGCCGATGGCGATACGCGCGAAGAAGCGATTGCCCATGCCACCGAGGCGCTGATGGCGTTTTTGGCCGACGACCTCAACAACGGTTTGACTCCGGCAGGTTACGAACGCTCGGCCGAGGTCGTGGCCCTTTCAGTCGAAATCGACCACGAGGACGCTCGGGAAGCGGCGTGCCGAACATTTAAAGACGCAGCGCTGGACCTCAAAGTCTCCGCTCCGCGGATTACCGCGCTGGTCAAAGCCGGAAAGCTCGATGTTGAACTCGTCGATGGCCGTCGGATGATAACGATAGACAGCATCGAGCGTTACGCCGCTCAAGAACGTCACGCCGGAAGACCAAAGAAGTTCGTAGCCGTCCAATAACCCCCTCACTTTCACCGACTACTAGAGCCGCTCACCAAACCAACATGCGCTCTGGGCAAATAGGTTGAACGTTTCGTGCGAGAATGCCCCACAGTAAACAAACTTGCACCAGAGCGTAAGGGGCTGGCATACACATGCAGACGGTCTATCGGGTATACGAGGGAGCGCGCGAGCCGCATCGGCTTGCAGTCGAGCGCACGGCCGAGCTACTCGGTCGCGGCGGCTTGGCGCTTATTCCAACCGAGACGGTCTACGGTGTCGCCGTGGCGGTCAATGCCTTCTCGGACGCCGTGCCCCAAGATACAAGCGAATTCCCATCGTGGCCGCGCGATCCGCAGGCCACCGTCAACGGCGCCGCGGTCCCCGCACTCGGTACCGGCTATCGTCGTATCTTTACCCTCAAGCAGCGCGAGCTCACCCAAACGGTTGCCTGGCTGGTCGATGATGCCGAGGCACTCGACCGCTATGGCGTGGATATCCCTAACGAGGCCCGCGTGCTCGCCCGACGATGCTGGCCGGGCGCCCTGACTATCGTGGTCAAGGCGGCCCCCTGCGTGCCGACCTTTATGCGCGCCGCCGACGACACGGTGGCACTTCGCGCTTCGGCCTCGCCCGTGGTTCAGGCGCTCATCCGCGCCTGCGGCAGCCCTCTTGCCTGCACCAGCGCCAACACGCACGGCGCGCCCGCGCCGGCAAGTTTTGTCACGGTGGAGGAGCGCATCCTGGAGGGGGTCGATGTGGCTGTCGATGCAGGTGAGACCCCGTGTCGCGACGCCTCAACCATCGTGTCGTTTCAGCGCGGCGAGCTCCAGATCCTGCGCCAAGGCGCGCTCCCCGCATCAGAGATCGAGCGGGTCCTGTCCGACCCGATGCAATAGAAAGGTGTAAGCGATGTCGTTGAATCTAGGTAGCCTGGGTATGGAAGACGCCTCGTTTAGCTTTGGCGGTTCCTACATCATGGCGCTCGACTGCGGCACTACCTCGGTACTCGCGACCATCGTCGACGAGTACGGCTGCATCGTCGCCCAGGCGCGCCGTAGCGTCAAAACCAGCTTCCCGCGCCCCGGCTGGGTGGAGCAGGATCCCACGGAGGTGCTTGCCAGCCAGATCGGCGTGATGATGGAGGTCCAGTTTAAGAGCGGCATCCATTCTGACCGCATTGCCGCCATCGGTATCTCCAACCAGCGCGAGACCACGGTGGTGTGGGACCGCATAAGCGGCCAACCCATCTATAACGCCATCGTGTGGCAATGCCGTCGCACCGCACCTCTGATCGACGAGCTGGTCGAGCAGGGCGCAGAAGAACTGGTGCGCTCCCGCACGGGACTCACACTCGATCCGTATTTCTCGGCTTCCAAGGTGCAGTGGATCCTCGACAACGTTGACGGTGCGCGTGAGAGCGCGGTGGCGGGCGACCTCATGTTCGGCACCATCGACACCTGGCTCATCTACAACCTCACCGGCGGTCAGGTCTTTGCCACCGACTACACCAATGCCAGCCGCACCGCGCTCTTTAATATCCATACGCTCGATTGGGACGACGATCTGCTGGCGCTCTTTGACGTTCCACGTTCCATGATGCCCGAGGTTCGTTGGAGCTCGGGCGACTACGGCCGCGTCGCGAGCGACATCATGACCAACATGCCACCCATCATGGGCGTGGCGGGCGACCAGCAGGCGTCGCTGTTCGGCCACTGCTGCTTCCATCCCGGCCAGACCAAAAACACCTATGGCACGGGTTGCTTTATGCTCATGAACACCGGCGACGAGATCGTCGAATCCAAGAACGGTCTGGTCTCCACGATCGGTATCGCCGCGGACGGCAAGATCAGCTATGCGCTCGAGGGCTCTATCTTTGCCGCCGGCTCAACCATGAATTGGCTGCGCAGCAACATGGGCATCATCTCGAGCGTGAGCGAGTCCGCGCAACTCGCCACTTCGATCAGCGACAACGAGGGCTGCTACTTCGTCCCCGCCTTCGCAGGCCTGGGCGCTCCCTGGTGGGACCCGCATGCTCGCGGTATCGTGTGCGGCCTGACCGGCGCCTCGAGTCGCGCGACCATTGTGCGTGCGGCCTGCGAGTCCATGGCCTACCAGAGTTATGACGTACTACGCGCCATGGAGCAGGACGTGGGACTTTCGATTGAGCGCCTGTCCGTCGATGGCGGTGCCTCGCGCAACGAGTTCATCATGCAATTCCAGGCTGATCTGCTGGATATCCCCGTGCTGCAGTGCGAGACGGTGGAGACCACGGCGATTGGCGCCGCGTACTTGGCGGGCCTTGCTGTCGGCTATTGGGAGGATTTGGAGGAGCTGGAGCAAAACGCTCAGATCGTCAAAGTCTTCCATCCTCACATGTCCGCCGAGCGCCGTGAGAGCAACCTCGCTGGTTGGCGTGATGCCGTCAAGCGTTCGCTCAACACCGCTCAGTAGGGTTGCGACGAGCTGCTCGATACAACAAACCGTTAAACTTATGCACGGCGCGAGGCAACAATGTCGCCAGGCGTCTTGTCAGCAAGGCCATCTTCCGGCCGCAACGAAAGGGGCAATCAACCCATGACCGTCACCTACGATACGTCCCGCGTGACGCTTGTCGACCATCCGCTCGTCCAGCACAAGCTGTCGATCCTGCGCGACAAGAGCACCGGCACCAACCAGTTCCGCCAGCTCGTGCGCGAGCTTGCGCTCTTTGACGGCTACGAGGCCATGCGCGACCTGCCCATGGAAGACGTCGAGGTCGAGACCCCCATCACCACTGCCACGTTTAAGCAGCTTGCCGGCAAGAAGCTCGCCATCGTTCCTATCCTGCGCGCGGGCCTCGGCATGGTCGATGGCATCCTCGACTTGGTGCCCTCCGCTCGCGTGGGCCACATCGGTATGGAGCGCGACGAGGTCACCCACGAGCCGCATGAGTATTACTGCAAGATGCCCAAGGATATCGATCAGCGCATCTGCCTGGTTGTCGACCCCATGCTCGCCACGGGCGGTTCGGCCGAGATGGCCATCAGCTACCTGCGCGAGCGCGGTGTCAAGGATATCCGCATGCTGTGTATCGTCGCCGCGCCCGAGGGCCTCAAGTCACTGACCGAAAAGGACCCCGACGTACATATTTATACGTGCGCCATCGACGACCATCTCAACGAGGCCGCCTACATCGTTCCCGGCCTGGGCGACGCCGGAGACCGCATCTACGGCACGCTCTAGTCGTTGGGCCTTGTCGGCTACGGTCACAAATACGAAGAAATGGTGCGCGCGGGCGAGCAAAAGTCGTCCACGCGCACTTCTGTTAACGGACGTTTTGCCCTGAGGGGTTCGAAAAAACGTATTACCGTACCTGCGGCATAAAGAAGGCCTTAAGAAAACGTACAGGTGCGTATTAACCGTTTGTTTTACGGTTGTACTTTAGCGATTGGCTCGTACAATAGTCACCAATGTTTGGCTGGGACTGTGCCGTGAGGCGTAAAAAGGAAAGCGAGGAAGCCAGTGTTTCAGATAGCCGATCTGCTCGCTATCGTTGCAGGCGCCATCGCGGGCGCAATTGCCTTCCTTCCCTTTGTCTTTACGCTCAAGCCGGTTCTTGACGATAAGCAGAATGCGGACATGCTCAAGGGCATGGTGAGTCTGGCGGTCTCGGCAGTCGCCCTGCTCGTCTTTACCTTGGTTGTGTTTGCGTTGTTCGGAGAGGCATTTCGCATGTTCCTCCTGGGCGAGGCGATCGGCTTCGTGGTCTTTATGGCCGCCTGCACGGTTCGCGTCGCCAAGGCGCTGCGAGATCCTCATGAGGTCGAAAGGTAAGTCGTGGAAATTTTTGAAAAGCTGCCTGATGAGATTAATCATCTGGTCAGCGAGTTCAGCTCCACCCCTGTCGTGGGCGATCTGAGCTGCGGCATCACGCAGTACTCGTTTTGGCTGATCGTCTCCACGATCGTGCTCCTGATCGTCCTGGCCGTGTTCAAGAAGAAGCAGACCCTAGTTCCCAAGGGCTTCTTCGTCAACGGTTTCGAGTACATCATCGAGTACGTCGAGAACGATATCGGCAAGGGCGTCGTGGGTGAGAACTGGAAGAAGCACTTCCCGTTCCTGTGCTCGCTTTTCCTGTTCATCCTGATCAATAACATGATCGGCCTGATCCCGGGAATGAAGCCCGGCACCGGCGCAATCGGCTCCACCGCCGCGCTCGCCATCTTCGCCTTCGTGTACTTCATCTACTACGGATGCAAGGCTCACGGCGTGATCGGCTACATCAAGAGCCTCGCCCCGCAGGGCGTGAGCTTCCCGATGAACGTGCTTGTGTGGGTCGTCGAGCTTTTCTCGACCTTCCTGCGCCTCATCACGCTCGCCGTCCGTCTGTTCTGCAACATGTTCGCAGGACACGTGGTCATGGGCTCGTTCGCCATCATGGCGAGCATGTTCATGCAGCCGCTGCTTCAGCAGGTTTCCGCGGCCCACGCCGTCGGCGCCCTGCCTTCGCTGGCCTGGCTTGCCATCCTCATCCTGATCTATGCGATCGAGCTTGTGGTCGGCGCCATCCAGGCTTACGTCTTCACGGTCCTTACCGCCGTGTATGTCTCCGAGGCAGAGGAGGTCGCGGAGGAGGAGTAATCTTCCGTTCGCGCCTTAAAGGTAAGGCAATTCGTTAAACCGCCGGTGCCCGTACCCATGGAGCCCGGCAGTTATAAAAAGGTTATCCTGCGTGAAATAAGACACGCACGACAAAGGAGGAATCGTGGGAGTTATCGGTTACGGTCTCGGTGTTATCGGCGCTGGTCTTGCTATCGGCCTGTCTGCTCTGGGTGCTACGGGTGCTATGGCCCGTCAGCCTGAGGTCCAGGGCCGCGTGTTCACCGTCTTCATCATGGGCTCCGCCTTCGGCGAGGCTCTGGCTCTGATCGGCTTCGTTGTCGCGCTGATCGTTAAATAGCACGGAGCGTCAAGTATGAATCTTTCATCCCAGAAGAGCGCGATCGCACTCTCCGCGTCCGCGGCCGCGCTGCTTATGCCGGTTTCCGCGTTCGCCGAGGACGGCGCTGCCGGTGCGGACATCCTCATCCCTAAGATGGCGGAGTTCATCCCGGCGCTTATCGCCTTCCTGATCATCTGGATCGTGCTGGCAAAGGTCGCCCTGCCGGGCATCATGAAAACCATGGAGGAGCGCGGCAAGAAGATCGAGGAGAGCCTCGACGAGGCCGAGAAGACCAAGCAGGAGGCCATCGCCAAGCGCGCTGAGTCCGACTCGATCGTCACCGACGCCCGTCGTCAGGCTGCCGACATCGTTCTCGAGGCCCGTAAGGACGCCGAGTCCGAGCGCGCCCGTATCATCGAGGCTGCTCACAAGGAGGCCGAGGAGATCATCGCCAAGGCCCATACGACCGTCGAGGACGAGCGCAAGTCCATCTACGCCGGTGCCGCGAGCTCCATCGCCGACCTGTCCGTTGCCGTCGCCACCAAGATTGTGGGCGAGGCACTCGAGGACGAGGGCGAGCAGAAGAAGCTCATCGAGCGCTACATCCAGGAAGCAGGTAGCCTGAATGCCGACTAGCCGCTATCAGGACAAGGTGCTCGAGACCTACGCGCGTTCCCTTTTGGAAGCCGCCAAGGCCGAGAACCATGTGTTCGAGGACCTCGAGATGATCGAGCGCCTGGCTAGCGCCAGCCCCGAGATCATCGCCGTGCTCGACACCATGTCCAAGCGCGACCAGCTCGACCTTCTTCCCAAGGTGGCAGCTGCCTTTAAGTATGTTGCCGAGGAAGACGAGGATGTAGTGGGCGTGACCGTCACCACGGCGATCCCGCTCGACGACGAGCTGCGTCAAACCATCACTAAGAAATGCGAGCAGGACTTCGGCCGCAAGGTATTCCTTATCGAGCAGGTTGACCCGTCTATCGTGGGCGGCCTGGTGCTCGAGGCCCGCGGCGAGCGTCGTGACATTTCCGTCAAGACGCAGCTGCGCATCGCGCAGGAGACCCTCGCAAACTCTGCTAATTCGTACGGAGGTGAAGCCTAATGTCCGAAACCCTCAATGCCCAGGATATCGCCAAGAAACTGCAGGAGCAGCTCACGAGCCTCTCCGCGACGGTCGATACGCATGAGGTTTCAACGGTCGACGAGGTAGGCGACGGCATCGCGCGCGTCTCCGGCCTCAAGAGCGCCATGGCAGGCGAGCTTCTGGAGTTCAAGAGCTCCGATACCGGTGAGACCGTCTTCGGCCTTGCCCAGAACCTTGACCGTGACGAGGTCGGTGCCGTTCTGTTCGGTGCCGTCGACTCCATCAAGGAAGGCGACGAGTGCCGCACCACTGGCCGCATTATGGATATCCCCGTGAGCCGCGCCATGCTCGGCCGCGTCGTCAATCCGCTCGGCCAGCCTATCGACGGCCTGGGTGACATCGTCGCCACGCACCGTCGTCCTATCGAGTTCAAGGCCCCCGGTGTCATCGACCGTACCCCGGTGTGCGAGCCGGTTCAGACCGGCCTGTTGGCCATCGACTCCATGGTGCCTATCGGCCGTGGTCAGCGTGAGCTCATCATCGGCGACCGTAAGACCGGTAAGACCGCCATCGCCATCGACGCTATCCTCAACCAGCGCGGCAAGGGCATGGTCTGCATCTATGTCGCCATCGGCCAGAAGGCCTCCACGGTTGCCAACATCCGCGAGACCCTCGCTCAGCACGGTGCGCTCGACTACACCATCATCGTTTCGGCAACCGCTGCCGATTCCGCTCCTATGCAGTACATCGCGCCTATGGCCGGTGCCGCTATCGGCGAGTTCTTTATGTACAACGGCGAGGACGGCAAGCCCGCCAGCGAGACCAACCCCGGCGGTCACGTGCTCGTCATCTACGACGACCTGTCCAAGCAGGCCGTGGCCTACCGTCAGATGTCGCTGACGCTGCATCGTCCGCCCGGACGCGAGGCCTATCCTGGCGACATCTTCTACCTGCACTCTCGTCTGCTCGAGCGTGCCGTCAAGATGTCCAAGAAGAACGGCTACGGCTCCATGACGGCACTGCCGATCATCGAGACCCAGGACGGCGACGTCTCGGCCTACATTCCGACCAACGTCATTTCCATTACCGATGGTCAGATCTACCTGCAGTCCGAGCTCTTCTTCCAGGGTCAGCGCCCGGCAGTCGACGTTGGCATCTCCGTGTCCCGCGTCGGTGGCGATGCACAGACCAAGGCTATGAAGCAGGTCGCCGGCAACCTCCGTCTGGACCTCGCTTCGTACCAGGAGCTCGCTGGCTTTACCCAGTTCGGCTCCGACCTCGACGAGGCTACTCAGAAGCAGCTGACCCATGGTGCCCGCATGACCGAGCTCCTGAAGCAGCCGCGCTACCAGCCGTTTGAGGTTGGCGAGCAGATCGTTACGCTGTTCGCTGGCAACGAGGGCTTCCTGGATGACCTGGAGATCGCCGACGTGCTGCCTTTCCGTGCCGAGCTCATCGAGTACATGGACAATGGCTTTGGCTCGCTGCTCGACAAGGTTCGCGCCAAGAAGATCGACGACGACACCAAGGCCGAGCTCTTGCGTGTCATCGGTGACTTCAAGCAGCAGTTCATGGCCAAGCACCATTCGGATGTTTCTGGATCAGAGGAGAACTAAGCCCTATGGCCAACCTTCGCGACATTAAGAAGCGAATCTCCTCGGTTACCACGACCAAGCAGATCACGCGCACGATGGAGATGGTCTCTACGGCCAAGATCCGTCGTGCCCTCGATCGCTCCAAGCAGGCCGAGCCCTATAAGGAGGCGCTGACCGACGTCATGTTGACGGTCGCCGGCGACGCCTCCTGTTCGGGCACCGATCCCATGCTGCAGAAGCATGAGAGCGTCAAGCATGGCCTGATTGTCGTTATTGCCTCGGACCGCGGCCTTGCCGGCGGTTTCAATACGACGGTGGAGCGCACGGCCGAAAAGCTCGCCGCTTCTTGGGCGAACGACGGCATCGAGTGCGAGATCATCGCGTGTGGGCGCAAACCGGTCACGTATTTCCGTGACCGCGCAAACGTCACCATGCACTTTGAGGGCAACTCCTCCGAGCCCGATTTTAATCAGGCCCGCATGATCTCCTCTCATATCTGCGATGCGTATCGTTCCGGTGAGCTTGACCGTGTCGAGCTTGTCTACCACCACGCCAAGAACCGCGTGGATCAGGAGCTTCGCGTCGAGCATTTGTTGCCGCTCGACCCCGAGATGATCGCTATGGCCCACGGTCCGCGTAAGAACGAGACCGACGCCCCTAAGCGCATCTCGTCGACGTTCGAGTTCGTGCCCTCTCCCGAGCATGTTCTCGGCAAGCTTGTACCGTCTTATATCCTGACGGTCATCTACCAGGCCCTGATCGATTCGGCGGCCGCCGAGCAGGGTGCACGCCGCAAGGCCATGCACTCCGCGACGGAAAACGCCACCGCGATCATCTCGACCCTTACCCGCACGTATAGTCGCGTGCGCCAGGCTTCGATCACGACCGAGATCAACGAGATCGTCGGCGGAGCCTCAGCATTGGAGGAACAGTAATGGCTAATAACACCGTAAAGCTTGCGGTCGAGGAAGCCACCAAGAAGACGACTGCCGGTGATGGTCGCATCGTGCGTATCATCGGCCCTGTCGTCGACGTCAAGTTTGACGGTGCGGTGCCCCCGATCTACAACGCGCTCACGGTCGAGGCCGAGACCCCGATCGGTCACCTGAGCACGATCCTCGAGGTTGAGAGCCAGCTTCCGGGCGGCGTCGTCCGCACGGTCGCCATGTCCTCGACCGACGGCCTGCAGCGTGGTC